>JACOUZ010000088.1 GCA_016177515.1 Acidobacteriota bacterium | reverse complement strand
CCCTCGAAAAAGAGGTCCAGGACAAGCGGCGACCCCTCGCTATCCGCGTCCGGGCGCCGGTCGATGGTGAAGCCCTGCTCGATGCCGCTGCGCAGGTTCGCGTACCACTCGGTCAGGCCCAGGCTGTCGCGCCGCTGCTCGACCCGGTTCCCTTCCGCCCGGATCGTCCCCGGCGCGACCGCGGTCATCGATCGTTCGCGGCCGAGGCTGCGAAGGCCGAGCTTGAGGATCCAGGGCGCCTGGCCCTCGTTCCGGGGCGAGACCCGCGCGACCGCGCCGTCCGCGGTCAGTCGAAGGCCCTGGGCGCGGTTCGGGGCGGACCAGCCTCCACCCGGGTTCGCGCTGAAGTCGTACTCAGCCCGGGCGATCCCGGCCCACCAGCGTCCCGTCCATTCGCCGGACGGGACGGACACTTCCTCTCCCTTGTCCGGGATTGCATGGCTCCCCAGCATCAGGGCGGTCAGGAAAGTGGTAGTGAATATCAGAAACGAACGTCGCATTCCCCTGCCCAACCCGAGTGAGGAAAGATGTAGCGGCCCATATACGGCGAAGACTGACTGCGGGCAATGACCAAAGTCTCCGCGCTCGTCGAACCCTTGGACATGGGTTGACGTGATTAGGCCAACTGCCTATCCTTCGGCGGCCAACATGGGCCTGAGCGAATGTTCTCCTCCGGGCACCCCCTCCAGCCGCCGGACCGTCGTCCTGTCGGCGGCCCTCCTTATCCTGATGTCTGCCCCCATCTTCTTTTTCCGCCTCGGGAAGGCGGGCCTGGGCGATCCGGACGAGGGGCGCAACGCCGAGGCGGCGCGCGAGATCCTCGTCACGGGGGACTGGGTCACGCCGCACCTGGACGGCGCACGCTACCTCGACAAGCCACCCGCTTTTTTCTGGGTCGTGGCGGTGTCCTACCGGCTGTTCGGAGTCGGCGAGTCAGCGGCGCGTGCGCCCTCGGCGCTGTTCGCGCTGGCCGGCATCGCCCTCGTCTATTGGTTCGCACGGCGCCGTCTTGGCGGGCGGGCCGCCTGGCTGGCCGCGCTCACGCTGGCGCTTTCTCCTCTTTATATCATCTTCGGGCGCATCGTGATCTTCGACATGATGCTGACCCTGTGCATGACGGTCAGCTGCCTGGCGGCCTTCGAGGCAATGGAAGGAGGGCGGCCGCGCGCTCCCGGCGCACTGTTCTTCATCGCGGCCGGGATCGGGACGATCACCAAGGGGCCGGTAGCCCTCGTGGCGCCACTCCTGGTCGCCGTCGCCTGGGCGCTCCTCCGCGGGCGGCCGGGGCTGCTCCGGCGCCTCGGCTGGGGAACGGGGGCGCTCCTGTACGCCGCCGTCCTCGCGCCCTGGCTGATCCTGGTCGAGTCGCGCAATCCCGGCTACCTGCACTACGCCATCATCGGGGAGAACCTGGAGCGCATGACGTCGAACCGCTTCGAGACGGCGCGCCCGTTCTACTTCTACGCCAAGGTGCTCCTGCCCGGCCTGTTTCCCTGGATCCTCTACGCGGGCGCCGACGCGGCGCGCCGGGTGCGCGCGCTTTTGCCCGGGAGCGCGGCGGGGGGCACCGCCCGGCGGGAGAGCGGCGCCTGGCGCGCCGCCTGGGCCCGGCTGGCGTCCGAAACCGATCGGGATCGACTGGTGACGGCATTCTCCGGAGCGTGGCTCGGGACGCTGGTCCTGTTCTTCTCCCTGATCGCTTCCAAGCGGCCGTCCTACATGCTTCCCTGCGCCGTGCCGCTGGCCCTTCTGAACGGCCGCCTCTGGGCGCAGGCGCTCGGCCCGCGGCGCGATCCCGCTGCGCGCGGCAGCCTCGCCACCGGCGCCTGGTGGACCGCCGCGGTGTGCGCCGCGGGCGCCGTGGCCGCGCTGCTCGCCGGTCCGGCGGGGCTCGCCCGGGGAATCTCGCGCGGGAAGTATGACATCCTGTTGTCGCGCCCCCTGCTCTTCACGATGACGGCTGCCGGCCTCGCCCTGGCGGCCGGGCTTCTGATCGCGACGAGGGGGCGGCCCGGGGCGCTGTTCGCAGCCTCCGCCCTGGCGATCGCCGCGGTCGTGCCGCTCTCGCAGGCCGCCAGCGGCTACCTCGACATGGTGCGGTCCTCGCGCCCCGTGAGCCGGTTCCTGGAGCGGCTCCTGAAGCCGGACGACCTCGTCGTCTGCTACGAGCAGTATCGCCCGGGAGTGAACTTCTACCTGCGGCGGCCGATCGACCTGGTCACCAGCGGCACTCCGTTTTCCAGCTGGTACATCATGCGTCACCTGGAGGAATTCCGCCGGGACCCGTCTTTCAGGATGATCACCCTCGACCAGTTGCGGCGCCACCTCGAGGCCGAGGCCCCGAACGTCTACATCCTGTCGCCGCCGCGCATGTACGGGCTTCTGCGCAGGGACGCCGGCCCCGCGCTCGACCCCGATCCGATCTACGAGGACTTCGGCGGCGGCCTGTTCGTCCGGACCGCCGGCCGCTGACGGCCTCCGGTTCCGGCTCCCCATGGCCGCGGCCCGCGGGCATGCTATTCTTTTCGGGCAGCGCCGGAGAACGGGACGCCGGAGGCCTGGAAACGGGATGTGCGGCATCGTAGGCATTGCTGATCTGCGCGGCCTCGGCCGGCACGATCCGGGCCTGGTGGCAACCATGGCCGACACCATGGCGCACCGCGGCCCGGACGGATCCTGCGTGGTCGAGATCGGCGCCGACCGCCTGGCCCATCTCACGTTCGGCTTCCGGCGGCTGAGCATCCTCGACCTGGGGGCCGGGGCGCGCGCCTACGCCGACGAGTCGGGGCGCTTCCGGGTCATCTGCAACGGCGAGATCTACAACGATCCCGAGCTGCGGCGCGACCTGATCGCGCGCGGCCACCGGTTCGAGACGCGCTGCGACACCGAAGTCATCCCGCACCTGTACGAAGAGCACGGCCTCTCCTTCGTCGATCACCTGAACGGCATGTTCGCCTTCGCCGTCTTCGACACCCGCGACAACCGCCTGGTCCTCGGGCGCGACCGGGCCGGCGAGAAGCCGCTCTACTACCTGGAGCAGGACGGCGAGGTGATGTTCGCCTCGGAGATCAAGGCCCTTCTGGCCCACCCGCGGGTGAGCCCGGAGCCCGACCTGCGCGCCCTGACTCGCTACCTGCTGTACGGCTATTTCCCGGCGCCGCACACACCGTTCGCCGGCGTGCGCAAGCTGCCGGCGGGACACCTGCTGATTGCCGAGAGAGGGCGGCTGCGCGTCGAGCCTTACTGGAACCTCCGGCGCTTCTTCCCTGGGGCGCGCAGGCGCGAGCCGACGGAGGACGAGGCGGCGCGCGAGGTCCGCAGGCTGCTCGAGGAGGCGGTCCGCCTGCGGCTGCGCGCCGACGTTCCGGTCGGCATCTTCTTCAGCGGCGGCGTCGATTCCTCCTCGATCGCGGCCCTGGCCGGGGACCTCACCGGCCGGAGCGTGCCCACCTTCACGCTCGGGTTCGACGATCCGGACTTCAACGAGGCGGCCTACGCGCGGCGCGCAGCGGCCCACTTCGGGACCGACCACCACGAGCTGATCGTGGGCGAGCCGCAGATGCTCGAGGCCCTTCTGGCGATGGCGCGCGTACTCGACGAACCACTGGCCGACGCCTCGATCGTGCCGACGCACCTCCTGTCGCGTTTCGCGCGGCGGCACGTCAAGGCGGCGCTCGGGGGCGAGGGAGGGGACGAGCTGTTCGCCGGCTATCCGACGTACATCGGCGATCGCCTGGCCCGCTTTTACCTGCACCTGCCGGCGGCGCTGCGCGGCCTGTTGCGGCGCGCCGCGGAAGCGATCCCTCCCGCCTTCAACAACGTCGGCACCGAATACCTGCTGAAGAAATTCGCCGGCGCCGCCGACCTGCCGCAGGCGGTCCGGCACCAGGTCTGGTTCGGAGCCTTCTCACCCGAGAGGCAGAAGGAGCTGCTCTCCCCCGGGGCGCTCGCGGCCCTGGCGGCCCTGCCCGGCGCGCCGAACGATCCCCTGCACGAGGCGCGCGCCGTCCTGGAGGGCTTGCCGATCCGCCACCCGCTCGACGCGCTGCTGGCGACCGACTTCCTGATGTTCCTCCAGGACGATCTGCTCACCAAGGTGGACCGCGCTTCCATGGCGACGTCGCTCGAGGTGCGCGCCCCGTTCCTGCACCACCCCCTGGTCGAGTACGTTGCGTCCCTGCCGGCGCGGATGAAGCTGCGGCGGCTGACCTCCAAGTACATCCTCAAGAAGGCGATGGCCGACCGGCTGACCGCCGAGATCAGCGGGCGGCGCAAGCGCGGGTTCAACATTCCCCTGGCGCGCTTCATGCACCGCGGCCTCGCGCCCCTCATGCAGGGAGCCCTGGATCCAGGGCGCGTCCGCGCCGCCGGTCTTTTGCGCCCCGAAGCGGTGACCGGGCTCTGGCGCGAGCACACGGAGCGCCGGCGCGACAACGGCCGGCTGCTGTGGAACCTGATGATGCTGCAGCTCTGGCACTCCCGGCACTTCGGCGGCGGCGACCTTCTGTAGGTCTGAGGCATCCCCGATGTGCGGCGCCGCGCCATGCGCGCAAGAGGGGCACCCAGGATCCCGCGCGTGCGAGCCATGAGCCGCGCCACGCTGCGTCCATCCACCGGCACCCGGGGAGCCCTCGGTCCGTGGGCTTCT
>JACOUZ010000003.1 GCA_016177515.1 Acidobacteriota bacterium | reverse complement strand
GCCGTCATCCTGGCGGCGGCGGAGCCCGCCTCGATTCTGGCCCTGCTTCTTTCCGGGATCGTCCTGGGGACGACGTCCCGGCCTCGGGGTGACCGGATCCCCGCGCCGGCCGCCGCCCTGGGAGCCCTGGCCCTGGTCCTGGCCCTGGCGGCGCTTCTGGCCGCCGCCCAGATCCTCCCGGCGAGCGCCCTGCTGCCCATCAGCGAGCGGGGAGCGGGGTTCGGGGCGGTGGAAGGGCTGAAATGGTCGCTCATGCCGGCGCGCCTTCCCGAGGCGGTGCTGCCGCGGCTGTTCGGCGATCCGACGCGGCTGTCTCCCGCGGCCTGGTGGGGAGGCTTCCTGTTCGAGGGCCGCTACCCGTTCCTGCTCTCACTGTACATCGGCGCCATCCCCGCCGTCCTGGCGGCGATCGGCGCCCTGCACCGGGGGGCCGCGGGCGCGCGCCGCCGCGGTCTTTTCGCCGTGGCCGCCGGCGCTCTGCTTCTCGCCCTCGGGGGGAACAACGCGGTCTACCGATCCCTCTTCGACGCCATAGCACCCCTGCGGCAGGTGCGCCATCCGGAGCGCTTCGTCCTCGCGGCCCTGCCGGCGCTGGCGCTCCTGGCGGGGTACGGGATCGATCGCCTTCGATCGGGCCCTCTGTCCCGGCGCGGCTCCGTGGCGACGGCGGTCGCAGCCGCGGCCGCCTTCGTACTGGCCGCCGCGGCCGCCACGGCGCCGCTTGCCGACCGGATGCTCACGGCCCTGGTGCGGGTCCCGGCCCCCTTCCTGGCCTCCGAGGCGGCGCCATTCGTGCGGGGCGGCCTGCTGAGATCCGCGCTCTGGGCTCTTGCCGAGGCCGCCTTCCTTGCGGCCGCCGTGGCGCTTCTCCACAAGCGGCGCGGGGCCGGTGCGGCGCCCGCCGCCTGCTGGGGACTGGTCACGGTCTCCGGGCTGTCGATGATCCTCGCCTCGACGCCGGCGCTGTCGACCGCGGCGTCCGGCTGGCTGTCCGCCCCGTCACCCCTCGCCGCAGTCGTGGAGCGCGGCGCCTCCGCGCCGCGACTGCACCACGCGCCGCGGCCGCCCCACCTGAGCGTCTGGGCCAAGACCGACGAGGTGGTGTGGGGTTACCGCTACGATCGCTTCGTCTACGCGCTCCTGGCCGGACATCCCGAGCACGTCTCCACGGCCCTCGATGCCGCGACGGACCGGATGGATCTCAGGGACAGCGCCGCCCTCGGAAAAGACATCTCCGAGCTGCCAGCGGCGGCGCGGGTGCGGGCGCTTGCCGCCTGCCGCGTGGGCCTGCTGCTGTCGTACGATTCGATCGAGGACGAGGGACTCGTCGCCGGTCCCGTGCTGGAAGGGTTCAGCCGGCCGCCCCTGCGCGCCTACCGGGTGCGGTCGGTGGTGCCCCGGGTCCGGTGGGTGGGCGGAGCCCGGCGGCTCCCCGCAGACCGCACTCTGGCCGAGGCTCTGTCCGACCCCGGCTATGATCCGAGACGTGAAGTGCTGCTCGAGGGGCCGCGGGCGGAGACCGGCGGGACGCCTCCCCCCTCCGGCGACGCCGGGGAGGCGGCCGTCGTCGAGGAGGCACCCGAGCGGCTTCTGATCGCCGTGCGCGCACCCGCGGGCGGGTTCGTGGTCGTGGCGGACGCCTTTGCCCCCGGCTGGCGGGCGATCCTCGACGGCCGCGCCGTTCCCATCCTGCGGGCCGACGGGCTGTTTCGCGCGGTCGCCGTCGGCGCGGGGGAGCACAGGCTCGAGATGGCGTATCGTCCGGCGGAGGTCCCGGCGGGATTCGCGGCCAGCCTCGCCGGGCTGCTCCTGGCTGCCGCCTGGGTGATCATGGCCAGGGTGAGGAGACTGTGATCGATCCGCATCGGCCGTCGGCGAAGGAGACGGTGCCGGCGTCGCCCCGTGCGGGGCAGCCGACGCGGGGAGACCGGGTCCTCCTGCTCTTGCTCATGGCGATTCTGGCGATCGCCTCCTCCATGAGTCCGATCCGCAACTACGATTACTGGTGGCACCTGAAAACCGGCGCCCTCATCGTCGAGAAGGGGGAAGTGCCGCGCGCCGATCCCTTCTCCTTCACCGCGGCCGGCGTGCCGTGGGTGGATCACGAGTGGTTGTTCCAGGTCGCCGCCCACCTGGGACATCGCGCCCTGGGCCCCGCGGCCCTCGTCCTGGTCAAAGTCATCTGCGTGCTGTTGCTGTCGCTCCTCATGGCGGATCACACGCGGCGGGAAGGGCACCACGGGGCCGGCACGGCCATTCTCATGGCGGTCGCTCTGGTGGGCGCCTCGTTCCGGATCGACGTGCGGCCCGAGCTTTTCAGCCTCCTCGGCCTGCCGATCGTCGTCTGGCTGGCCCTGCGGGCGCGCGATCGGGGCCGGCATCGACTCCTCCTCCTCGTGCCGGCGGTCGTCGGTCTCTGGTCGAACCTCCACCCGGGGGCGATTCTGGCGCCGGCGGTCCTGGCGCTCGGCAGCGCCGCGACCTTCCTGGACGAGCGGTTCGCCGCGCGGTCTCCCGGCGCGGTAAACGTCGCCGCCGGCCGCGCCCGGTTCGCGCCGCGGCTCGCCCTGACCGCGGCCGCCGCCGCGCTGGCCGCCGCCGCCAATCCGTGCGGCTTCCGGATCTACGAGGTGCCGGTGCACCTGTCGCGTCTCCTGGCGGCGCTTCCGTCACCCAACCTCGAGTGGGCCCGTCCCAGTCCTTTTGATTTTCCACTGTTTTTCGCGGCCGCCGCCGCGTCGGCCATCATCCTGATCGTCTTTCGCCGGAGCCTCGACCCGATCGCCACCCCGGCGCTCGTGCTCACCGGATGCCTGGCGGCCGCGCACCTCAGGAACATCGGGCTGTTCTTCTTTCTCCTGCCTTTCGGCCTGGCGCGCCCGGCGCGTGCCCTGTCGGTGGGCCTTGCCTCGGGCGTCCCGGGACGCTGGCTCGGTTCCCCGCGGCGGCCGGCGGAATCTCCGGAAGCCGCATCCCCCTCCAGGGCACGCGTGCGGCCCGGCTTCGTGGCCGCCGCCGTGGTCCTGGTGGCCGCCGTGCCGCTGCTTGCCGTCCTCCCGCCGTCCGTGGTCTGGGGAATCGGCATCGCGCCGGACAACGAGCCGGAACGGGCGGCCGATTTCCTCGCCCGGGAGGAGGTCGGCCGGCGCCTTTACAACGACGTGCGCTTCGGCGGCTATCTCATCTGGAGACGCTTCCCCGAACACCCCGTGTTCATCGACGGACGGAACGAAGTGTATCCCCGCCTCCTGGGCGACATCTTTGCCTCGCTGGGCGACTCGCGGGCCTGGCAGGCGTTCCTCGGGAGACACGACATCGACGCCGCCTTCGTGCGTTACTCCGCGGCGCTGGAGAGCGTGGTGCGCAAGGGGACGGACGGGCTCCCCGATGTCTTCCTCCAGCGGTCCTTCTCGGCGAACCATTTCCCGCGGGAGGACTGGGCCCTGGTCTACTGGGACGATGACGCGATGATCTTCGCGCGCCGCTCGCGCGAATACGAAGGCGTGATCGCCCGTCTCGAGTACCGTGCCATCCATCCCGAGGACTGGCGCTACCAGCTGGCCGGCGTGGCCGCCGGCCAATTGCAGGCCGGGCCGATCCTGGAGGAGCTGCGGCGGAAGCTGCGGGACGATCCGGAGTGTGCCCGGGCCCGTGCGCTTCTCGCGACGTTCCGGCGCCTCGCGGATGCAGTGGAAAACAGTGCCGGCGCCTCGTATCCGGGAGGAGTGACAGGCAGTGTCACCGGGCGTCCGCCCTCCTGACGAAACTTGTTAAGATCGGGCGGCCGCGCCCGGCGGCGGGGCGCTACGAGTTTGCAACCTGATGAGTAACCTCGCATGATCCAGTCACTTGCAGCCACGGTCCCGGCCGCGCCTCCGGATGGCATCCGGCTTGCTCCTGGTAGGGTGCCGAAAGGAGGCTACTCGAATGCGCAAGGAGAAAGGCTTCACACTGATCGAGCTCCTGATCGTCGTGGCAATCATCGGGATCATCGCGGCCATCGCGATACCGAACCTGCTGAACGCCATCGATCGGGGCAAGCAGAAGAGGACGATGGCCGACATGCGGTCCCTCGGCACGTCGATCGAGTCCTACGCGGTAGACAACAACTTCTACCCGAAGGGCATGGCCAGCGTCGCGGCGGCGGGCCTCAGCACGCACGTCTCGCCGATCTACATCAAGACGGTGCCGACGACCGATGGCTGGAACAACGCCTGGGACTGCGACTCGACGGCTACCGGCTCGCAGTACACGATCACGAGCCCGGCGAAGGACGGCGCGCAGGGCTCGCAGACCGGCGGCATGACGCAGGACTTCAACTGCGACATCCTGTTCGCCAACGGCCAGTTCTTCCAGTGGCCGCAGGGTACCCAGACCTAAAGATCGGGGAGTTGAAGTCCACGCGGGCGGCGCTTCGACGGGCCGCCCGCTTTTTCTTGGATCCCAGGAGCCTGTCCGAGCCCAATGCTCGGACAGGCTCCTAGGCCCCTCAGGATCCGAATGCTGGCAGAGCCCGGAAGCGCGCGGGGAGGAACGCGTGCCGCCTGACGCCGGCCGGGCGGGCCGGATCCCGCTCCTGCTGGCCGCCGTCTGCTGTGCCCTCCTGACGCTCGCTGTCCTTCTGCCTCCCGAGATCGACCCGCTGACCCGCGCCGCCTGCAAGGTGCTCCTGGCCGGGGGTGCCTGCCTGCTCGCCGCGGAGGCGGGCGAACACACGCGGTTCCTTCCCGCGTGGACCTGGAGTCTCCTGCCGTTCGCCGCCGTGTCGATCGCCGCCGCCCCCGGCCGCGCCGGCGCCCTGGACGAGGCGAGCGATGCCTGCGCGCTCGTCCTGGCGGCCCTGGCCGGCCGCAGGCTGGCGTCGGAGAGCCGCGTACGCGAGGTCATGATCGCTCTCATCGTGACACTCGCCTGCGTGGCTGCGTTGCGGGCCGTCGTGCAGCACCATTGGATCTATCCGATGGAGGTCAGGGCCCTGCGCGCCGGGGGCGGAGGAGACACGGCCTTGATTCTGGCGCGCCTCGAGGCGGGCCGGCCGTCCGGCCCCTTCACGCTCCCCGCCGCCCTGGGCGGCTTTCTCGCGATGACGCTGCCCCTGACCCTGGCGCTCATGAAGCGCGCGCCCGGCGGCGCGGCGCGCTCCGGAATCCTCCTGGCGTCCCTGGTCCAGGGATACGCGCTCTTCCTGGCCCGGTCAATCGGAGCGCTGGCGGCGACCGCGGCCTCGATGCTCCTGGCGCTCCCGTTTCTGGCGCCACGGCGGGCGGCCGCCGGGCGCTGGGGCGTCCTGGTGCTGGCGGTCGCCGGGACGGCCTTCTTCCTGCACGCGCGCCGCGTGGAGATCGGATCGCCCGGGGCCGATCCGTTCGTCCTGCGCGCCGGCAACTGGAATGCCGCCGTGCGGATGATCCGGGACCATCCGCTGTTCGGCACGGGACCGGGATCGTTCGGGACCTTCTACCCGCGTTACATCGAGCCCGGAATGAACGAGACGCGCTACGCGCACAACTCCTACCTGCAGGTCCTGGCCGGCTGGGGCGTGTGGGCGATCGTGCCGCTGGCGCTGTTCGCGGGGTCCTTCGGCGCGCGGCTGCGCCAGGCGTGGCGCGCGGGAGGCGCGGACCTGCCCGTGCTCGCCGCCGGGGCCGGCTTCCTGGCCCACAACCTGGTCGATTTCACCGCCTTCCTCCCCGGCGTGGCGCTGCCGGCCGCCCTTCTTCTCGGCGCCGGCATGGGGCCGCGGCCGGCGGCCGGCCCGGGGGTTGCAGATTCCCGGTCGGCCGCGTCCCACCCCAACGCGGGCCCCCGCGCGGCGCGGCGGGCTATCGCGGCCCTGACGCTCGCCCTGGCCCTGGGGTTTTCGGCCCACGCCGTCATGGCTGCTCTGTCTCAGGACCTTCTGGAGCGCGCGGGGACGGCGGCCGTCGGAGGGGACACGAACGAGGCGCTGCGCCTGGCGCGCGCCGCGGCGCGCCGCCGCCCCGGCGATCCGTCGCCCCCCGCCTTCATCGCGGAATGGGTCCTGGCGCACGGAATGAAGGATGGAGCGCTCAGAGAGGAAGGGGAGCGTGCCGCCTTGCGGGCCGCGGGCCTGGATCCGGAATCGGCGATCAGGCATTTCACGGTGTCGCTCTACCACAGCGCGGCCGGGCGCCCTGCCGACGCCCATCGCGAGCTGCTCACGGCGCGACTCCTCTACCCGCTCAAGGATCTGTATCGCGCGGGTGGGCGCCCGGGACGAACGGAGGCGCCATGAGACGCCGGTTTCTCCTGCTCCTCGGCGGCGCCATGGTTCTGCTGGCCCCCTTCGGCGAGGGAGGCCGCACGCCGCCGGCGCTTCTTCTTCTGCACACCGTCGCGCTTCTTTACCTCGCGATCGCTTTTTCTCGCGCCTCCCTGTCGGCCTGGAGAGGCGGCCCCGGATCCGCCGACCCTTTCCTCCAGGCTGGGCTCCCGATGGGCGCCGCCCTTCTCGCGACGGGCGCCTCGTCGATCGGCGCCGTCTACCCGTTCGCCGCGGGCATGGGGACCTGGGAACTCGTCGTGCCCTGCGTCTTGTTCGCCTGCGCGCTTCTGTCCGAACCGACCGGGCAGGATCTCCTGAGGCTGCGTCTGGCGGTGGTCGCCTCCACCCTCGTGCAGTCGATCCTGGCGCTCGCCCGGTACCCGCGCGGCGGCGCCATGGCGGCCGGCGCGTCGTTCCTGAACCCGAGCCATCTGGCGGCCTTCCTGAACGTCGGCTTCTTCCTGTGCGCCACCGCGGCGGCCCGCGCCGCCCGGCCACGAGAGCGACTGCTCTGGGGGCTCGGCGCGTCGGTTCATCTCCTGTCGCTCGGCCGTCTCGAATCGCGTGGAGCCTTCCTGGCGCTCGTCGCCGGGCTCCTGTTCCTGGCCGGGCGTGATTTCCGGACCTGGACGCCGCGGCTGCGCGCGGGGGCCCTCCTGCTGATCGGGCTGGTTGCCGCAGGGGCCGGCCTCGTGGTGCGCGAACGCTTCGCCCGCGCCGACGATCCCTACAGCTACCACCGCGTGGAGATCTGGAAGGCCAGTTGGGAGATGATCGAAGATCATCCCGTTCTCGGTCATGGCCCCGGGAGCTTTCCGCACGTCTCATCCGCCTACAATTTCCCGGCGGAAGCGGGGCCGGTGCGCTACGGGCGGACCTTTCACGGCGCCCACAATGCCTGCCTGACCCTGGCCGCCGAACTGGGAGTGCCGGCGGCTCTGTGCTTCGCGGCCGCGGCCTTCGCCTGTCTCCGGGCGCTACTGAAGAGGAGGAGAGAGATCGCCTCCGGTCTCGAGGGCTGCGTGAGCGGCGCGGGCCTGTCGATCCTGGCGCTCCTGGTGCAGGGCGCCGTGGAGGATCTGCAGGAACGCCCGGCGCTGATGTTCGTTTCGGCCCTGCTCGCAGGCACGGCCCTCGGAGTCCTGCGCGGGCCATTCCTCCGCCCCGCTCCGATCCTCCGGCCGTCACGCCCGGCCCGCCTGATCGCGGCGACGGGGATGATCTACCTGTTTGTCCTGGCCGTCCTGCTGCCGTACCTTGCGGACCACGAGGCCCGCGCCGCCCGCCGGCTCGGGCGCGAGGGGCTTCCCCGGATGCGGCGTGCCGCAGCCCTCGTCCCGTTCCAGCCGGAGTACCACCACGATCTCGCCATGGCGATCCTGAATTCCGGGCCGCTGTCAGCCGGGGCCCTTGCCGAGGCGGAAGGGGAGCTGCTCCTGGCCGAGAGGCTGAAGCCGGTCGACTACCGCTTTCCCCTGCTGCTGGCGCGTGTGGAGGCTCGCTTCGTTCCGGGTCTCTTCGACGACCGCGCGGCGAGAGTGCGCGCACTGGAGCGGTACCATCGGGCCATCCGCCTGGCGCCGCTCGATCCGCGCCCCCGTCTCGAGCTGGCTGCCCACCTCGTCGATCTGGATCGCCGGCCCGAGGCGCTCCAGGTCGTCAGGGAAGGGCTGCGCCTGGAGCCGGCGTTCATGCGCGCGCGTATCCTGGAGGCGTCCATCCTTCTGGATCTGGGCCGGAACGAGGAGGCGCGGTCCTCCATGGACGAGGTTCGCAGGACCCTCGAGGCCCTGGCGGACTATGCGCCGGACAGCGGCTATGCGCGCGAGATCTCGGCCGACGCGCGTTCCGAAAGGGAGCGCCTGGAGGCGATCCTGGGCGGATCCGCGACCGCCGGGATGCCCCGGTACCGGTCGGTCCACCCGCCATTCGGGCGGTGATCCGTGTCCGCCGTCAAAATGTGGACAAGGCCCCTGCCGGGAACTATATTGGCCCTTCGCAAGTCCTTCATTGTGTGAGAGATGACGGGGTCGAAACGTGTGCGGCATCTGTGGTGTTTTCGAGTTCGGCAAGAGCGGGCGGGTGGTCGAGGAGGACACCCTCATCCGCATGCGGGACACCATGACCCATCGCGGCCCCGATGATGCCGGGGTTTACCTCTCAGCCGACCGCCGGGTCGGGCTCGGACACCGGCGGCTGTCGATCGTCGACCTGTCTCCCGCCGGCCGCCAGCCGATGTCGAACGAGGACGGCACGATCTGGATCACCTTCAACGGAGAGATTTACAACCACGCCGCGCTGCGCCGGGATCTGGAGGCGAAGGGGCACATCTACCGATCGCGCACCGACACCGAGACCCTCGTGCACCTGTACGAGGAGGAAGGGGCCGGTTTCGTCAGCCTGCTGGAGGGGATGTTCGCCCTGGCCATCTGGGACGGCCGCAGGCAGGAACTCCTGCTGGTGCGCGATCGGATCGGCGTCAAGCCGCTGTACTACACGGTCCTTCCGGGGACGATCCTGTTTGCCTCGGAGATCAAGGCGATCCTGGAGCACCCCCGGATGTCACGACGGATCGATCTGGCGGCCTTCTACCACTATCTGACCTTCATCGCCGCGCCATCGCCGCGCACGCTGTTCCAGGGAGTCCACAAGCTGCCGCCGTCGACGATCGTGACCATCGACCGCCGGGGAGCGATGCGCTCCGGGACCTTTTGGGACCCGATGGCCGCGCCAGCGGAAGAGGGAGCGCTCTACGATGACGCCGAGTTCTGCGCGGCGCGCGTCCGGGATCTCCTGGCGCGGGCCATCGAGAAGCGGATGATGGCGGATGTGCCCTTCGGCGTGTTCCTGTCGGGGGGGCTCGACTCCTCCGCCAACGTGGCGCTCATGGCGCGCATCATGGACAGGCCGGTGCGCACCTTCTCGGTCGGCTTCAAGGACCACCCGGCGCACAACGAATTCCTTTACGCCCGCAAGGTCGCGACGCTGTTCAAGACCGACCACCACGAGGTCGAGATCGGCTGGCGCGATCTGCTCGACTTCATGCCCGAGCTGGTGTTCCACCAGGACGAGCCGATCGCCGACTGGGTGTGCGTCCCCCTGCACTACGTGGCGCGCCTGGCGAAGCGGAGCGGCACGATCGTCGTCCAGGTGGGGGAGGGCAGCGACGAGCAGTTCTTCGGCTACGACCATTACCTGCGCATGTACCGGAACCAGGCGCGCTTCGTGCGGCCCCTGATGAAGCTGCCGCGCGCGCTGCGCCTCCTGACGTACCACTCGGCGCGCGGCCTGGCGTTCCTCCTGCGCCGGGGCGGCGAGCGGCTCGATCTCCTGCGCTCGGTGGCGCGCGACGAGACCTTTTTCTGGGGCGGGGCCATCGCGTGGCGCGAGGAGGAGAAGAAGCGGCTGCTTTCGGGCGGCGTGCTCCGGCGGCTCGACGGCCTGAGCTCGCACGATGTGGTCCTGGAATTCGACCGCAAGGCGAGGAGCCGCATCTCCGACAACGACTTCGGTAAGAGAATGATCTACCTCGAGCTGAAGAACCGCCTGGCGGAGCTCCTGCTGATGCGCGTGGACAAGATCACCATGGCGTCCTCGATCGAGGCGCGCGTGCCCTTCCTGGATCACGCGCTGGTCGAGTTCACCATGCGCGTCCCGACCGAGCTCAAGATCCGATCCGGCCAGTCCAAATTCCTGTTGAAGAAGGCCATGGCCGGGATCCTGCCGGACGAGATCGTCCACCGGCCCAAGCGGGGATTCGGCGCCCCGGTCAGCGAGTGGCTGCGCGGCGACCTGTACGCCCCGGCCTTCGCCGGGGTCATGAAGTCGCGCCTGCGCGAGGAAAACCTCCTGGATTACGGGCACGTCGAGCGGCTGTTCCGGGCGCACCGCGCGGGAGCGCGCGATCACAGCTGGCATCTGTGGACGCTCTACAACCTGAGCGGCTGGTACGATCACTGGATCGCGCGGGAGGCGGCCTGAGATGAAAGGCGCGACCGCCCGGCTGCGCGACGCGATCCCCGCGGACGAGCGGGACGCGCCGGCACCCCGTGCCGCGGTCGTGCTCCTGGCGCGGGACCCGGCGCATGCCGGGCGGTTGCTGCCGCGCCTGCTCCCGGGGCGCGCCGTGCAGGAGATCGCGCGCGCCGACCTTGCGGGGGCCGGCCCGTGGGGGGCGGCCCGGAGGCTCCGGTCGCTGCGCTGCGACGAGCTGGTGTTCCTGATCGACGACCTCGACGCGCACGAGAGGCTCTGGCGGGTGCAGGCGCTGGGGGCTCTGGCCGCTTCGCAGCCCACCTGGGTCATCGACCTGCATGGACGGCGCCTGGTCCTGTCACCCGGGCGGTTCGTGGCGCGCGACCTGCCGCTGCTTGCCGCGGGTTTCGTGGCGTCGGCCGCGGCCCTCATGACGACAGCGGCGCGCGTCCGCCGGCTGACCCGGGCGGCGCGCCATCACCCGCGGCCGGCTGCGGGCCGGCGGGTCGCGTACTTGAGGACTGATCTCTGGACGGGCGTACAGGCGGGCGGATCGGTCGGCCACACCGCCGGGGTCGCCTCCGGACTGGCGGCCGCGGGGTGCGCCGTCTCCTTCATCGCCTCGGGGCGCCCCGGGGCGATCGCGGCGGGGGACGAGGTGCGCATCGTCCCGCCGCGGCGCCTGTACAATGCCGGCCGGGAGGTGCCGGCGCTGGCGCACTCCCTGGTGTTCGAAAGGCGCGCCGGCGAGATCCTCTCCCGCGACCGGCCCGACCTCCTGTACCAGCGCTTCGATCCGGCCAACCACGCCGGGGTCATGCTGGCGCGCCGGCTGGGAGTTCCTCTGGTGCTTGAG
>JACOUZ010000081.1 GCA_016177515.1 Acidobacteriota bacterium | reverse complement strand
TCCGGCGCACATCGCCAGACTCGTCGCCGACTACGTCCAGCAGCTCCGCGGTCGGATCGAGCTCCACTTCCTCCCCGGATATGCGCCCGATTTGAACCCCGACGAGTTCGTGTGGAACCACATCAAGACGCATGGACTGAGCAAGAAGCCGCTGAAGCGCAACGAGTCGCTGCGGGCCCGTGTCGAGCAGGACCTCAGCGCCATCGCGCTAAACCCGGCCCTGGTGCGGTCGTTTTTTCATGCGCCGAGTGTCGTCTATATTATGGACTGATCAGTAAGCCGCGGCGCGCGAGCGCCGGGGCGACTTCACCACGGGCCTGCCGCACGCCGTCAGCGTCATGGGGAAGGTGAACTCAATCCCCTTCGGCGGATAGGAACGCCCCCTCACCGACCTGAGCCCTTCATCGAGGCGGTCAGTAGCGTCAGGGCGCATCCTGTTGTGGGCGGCCCATCTCCCCGCCCGGACAGGAAGCTTACGTCCACGCCGTCCGGCAACTCGCTGCTCACTTCCACCTCTCGCCCGACCGGATCACCGAGGACCAGCTCCGCGAGTACTTCCTCCACCTCACCCACGTCAAGAAGTTCGCCGCCGCCAGCTTCACCATCGTCCTGTGCGGCATCAAGTTCTTCTTCGTGCGCACGCTCCAGCGTGACTGGAAACCCCTCGATCTCGTCCGGCCTGCCCGGCCGAAGAAGCTCCCCGTCGTCTTCAGCCGCGAAGAGGTCCACCGGATCCTCCACGGCGTTCGCCTGCCCGTCTACCGCGCCTGTCTCGCCACCATCTACTCGTGCGGGTTGAGGCTTCTCGAAGGCGCCCGCCTCCGGTCCCCGACGTGGACAGCGGCCGGATGCTCCTTCACGTCCACCGCAAGGGAGGCCGTGACCGCTACATCCCCCCGCCCGACAGGACCCTGGAGACCCTCCGCGAGCACTGGCGCACCCATCACTCGCCCCAGTGGCTGTTCCCCGTGGAGGGTTACATCCTAAATGGCGCGATGAGGACATCTTAGACGGCGCGATACGTCCGCTTGACACGTTCCGCCCGGTTTCATACCATGTGCGGCGCAACATCAAGTTCAACGCGCCCTTCGGCCGGCCGCACCCTTGAGCCAGAGGCACGAGACGCTCAACGGAAGACCAACGCAGCGTGAGCGCATGAGCCAGACGCACGACAAGCGGCGCCACCCACGCGTCGCCCAACGCATCCGGGTGCGGTCATCTTCGCGGGAGGCCGTGGAGCTGGAGACCATCGACCTCAGCGCCGGCGGTCTCTCCTGCACGGCCCCCGCCTTCCTTCCCCTCAAGACGAAGCTCGCCGTCTCGCTGGTCCTGCCGGGCCACAAGTCCTCCGTTTCGGGGAGCGACGACGGCCAGGTGGTGAAGGGGGAGGCGGTCGTCGTCAGGACGGATCCGTCCTCCCCGGTCGCGGGCAACGGCTCCTACCGTGTGGCCCTGTTCTTCTCCCGCATGGAGGACGCGGACCGGGTTCGCCTCCTCGACTTCCTGGCGCGGCACGCCGGCAAGGCCTCCGGCTAGGGGCCCGGGAAGCGCGCGTGCGGCGATACGTCGTCGGCGTCACGGGCGCCAGCGGTTCGATCTGCGCCCGCTCCGTCCTGCGCCACCTGTCGCGCCATCCCGACGTCGAGCGCGTCCACGTCGTCCTCAGCCAGTTCTCCCTGCAGACGATGAGCGCGGAGCTGGGAAAGCCGGCGAAGGATGAAGCCGAGGGGCTGCGCCTGCTGATGGAGGGGGAGGCCGGCGGGCGGATCGTCCTGCACCGCCCGGGAGACATGGCGGCCGCCGTCAGCAGCGGCTCGTACCCGGCGGACGGCATGATCGTCGTGCCGTGCAGCGGCGGCACCCTGGCCGCGATCGCCAACGGCACCTCCGCGAACCTCCTGCACCGCGCCGCCGAGGTGACCCTCAAGGAGCGGCGGCCGCTCATCCTGGCCTTCCGCGAGACGCCGATCAGCCTGGTTCACATCGAGAACCTGGCGCGCGCGGCGCGTGCCGGCGCCATCATCTATCCCCTGACCCCCGCCTTCTACAACCGGCCGCAGAGCCTGGAAGAGATCGTCGAGCACTTCACGGCCCGCATCTTCGACCTGCTCCGACTGCCACATTCGCTGGGCAAGCGATGGGGAACGGCCTGATAGCGGGAAGCGGCGCCGCGCCCCCCGGGAGCCTGACCGGGGCCGGCATCGCCGCGCGGGCCCGCGGCTGGCGCGCCTTCGCCGCCACCCTGTCGATGATCAAGTTTCAGCACACCCTGTTTGCCCTGCCGTTCGCCTTCGTCGGGGCGGTCCTGGCCGCGGGCGAGGTCCCGTCGGGGCGCCTGATTGGCTGGATCCTCGGGGCGATGATCGGGGCGCGCAGCGCCGCGATGATCTTCAATCGCATCGCCGACGTGGACTTCGATCGGAGAAACCCGCGCACCTCCTCCCGGCCCCTGGTCACGGGAGAGCTGGGTCTCGGCTTCGCCTGGACGGCCCTGGGCGCGAGCGTCGGGCTTTTCGTCCTGAGCGCCGCCATGCTGAACCGTCTGGCCCTCCTCCTTTCGGCGCCCGCGCTTCTTTTGATCCTGTCCTACTCCTACGCCAAGCGGCTGTCCTTCCTGACCCACCTGCACCTCGGCGCGTCCTTGGGGCTCGCGCCTTTGGGAGCCTGGATAGCCGTGCGCGGCACGATCGACGCCGCGCCCCTGGTCCTGGCGGCCGCGGTCACTCTGTGGGTCGCCGGCTTCGACATCATCTACGCCTGCCAGGACGTCGAGTTCGATCGGCAGAACGGCCTGCACTCAGCGCCGCGCCTCCTCGGCGTGGCGCGCGCGCTGCGCCTGTCCTCGGCGCTCCACCTGCTGACGGTCCTCCTCCTGCTTCTGGTTCCGCTTCTCCTGCCACTGGGCTGGCCGTACCTCGCGGGGGTCGCCGGCACCGCGGCTCTCCTGGCGTACGAGCACCGCCTCGTCCGCCCGGACGATCTGAGCCGCGTGAACCATGCGTTCTTCACTGTGAACGGCTGCGTCGGCTTCCTGATTCTGGCGGGAATCGCCCTCGACCTGGCGATCCGACCCTGAGGGCCGGCCGCGGCGGCGCGCCGGCGGCCCCGCGGTGGCGCTCCGGCGATCCCGGGATCAGACCACCGGCGTTCGCAGAGGGTCGATCGTCTTCCTGCTGGGAGTGGCGGGACCGGTCAGGAGAAGGTAAAGATCCCGGACGTTCGTGCCGGTCGGACCCGGGCTGAAATCGTCCCCCAGCTTCCTGAAGAACCGGAAGGTCGTCGCCTCGCGCAGGGCGCGGGCCGGGTCGAGGCGGGCGAGGCGGGCCCGCTCGAGGGTCGTCTGATCGACGTACGCGCCGGCGGCGGGCGAATTGCCGTCCAGGCCGTCGCTGCCGAGCGCCAGGAACGCCCACGGGCGCGACCCGAGGCCGGCCATCCGCAGCGCCAGGCGCAGCGAGAACTCCTGCGCCCTTCCCCCCTCCCCCGGGACCGGGGGCACCGTCACCACCTCGCCCCCCAGGACCAGAAGCCGCGTCCCGGGAGGGGCGGTCTCGATGGCCCGGGCCACCATCTCCACGGCGGTCTCGATCGGGCCGACGATGTCGGTCGGGATCGCCTCGGCGGGGAGCCCGCGCGTCAGCCCGCCGCGGACCGCGGCGTTCCGCAGATCGCGGTTCGACAGGATCGCCTCGGCGCGGGAACGCCGGAAGACCCGGTCGCGCGGCTTGAGGGTCTCGGGGATCCTGCCGGCACGCAGGGCCTCCAGCGCCTTGACCGGCAGGGCCGGGGCGATGCCGTAACGGTCTATCGTCCGGATCATGTCGTCCAGCGTGGTGCGGTCCGGCAGCGATGGCCCGGATGCGACCTCCTCGTAGCGCTCGGGGTCCACATCGCACATCACCAGCGTGAACTGGCTGGCGGCCCGGCGGGCGGCGTGCGCCAGGCGCCCCCCCTTGACCGCCGACAGGTGCTTGCGCACGGTGTTGATGGAGGAGATGGGGGCGCCCGACGCCAGAAGGACGCGGTGCAGGGCGGTCTTGTCGGCCTCCTTCATGAGTCCCGGGAGCGGCGCGGCCATGAGGGCCGACCCGCCCCCCGAGGCCACGAAGACGACATCGTCCCCCGCGCCGGCGCGGGTCGCGAAGCGCAGCGCCCTCTTTCCGGCCTCGAAGGAGCTTCGGAGCGGGAGAGGGTGCTCGGCGGCGATCGACTTCAGGCGGCAGCGGGAGGCCGGCAGGCGCAGGTCTTCGAGGGCCGCCTGGAGGGCGGGCGGGAGCGC
>JACOUZ010000080.1 GCA_016177515.1 Acidobacteriota bacterium | reverse complement strand
GGGACGGTCCAGGACTTCGCGGCGCGCGGGCGCGCCGAGGACCTGGCCGGCACGGTCATGGGGATCACGCGCATCTCCAACCACCTTCTGCCCGCCGGCGCCCCGGCGGGGGCGGACGACGCCTCCCTGCTCAAGGCGGTTGTCGGCTACCTCTCGGACTTCCACCAGTTTTCGTTCGGAGGCACTCTCACCGTCCGCGTCGACCAGGGGGTGGTGACGCTGAAGGGCAGGGTGGCGCTCTACATGGCGCGCCAGCAGGCGGCAGTCGTGGCCTCCGTGGTCAAGGGGGTCGCACGGGTGGAGAACCGCATCAAGGTCGACCCGGCTTTCCCGGGCGGCCGGGCGGCGACCATCAAGGCCGAGAAGTGAGGCAGCCCGGCCATTCGCGGCCGCCGGCCCCTCCCTCCCGGGAAGGCCGGATCCGCCTCGGCGTTCTCCTGGCCGTCGTGGCCATATTCTCCGGCGCTCTCCTTCTCCCAGCGCTTCCCGCCCTCGCCCAGGCCCTCGAAGGGAAGGTCACCCGCATCACTCTGGACAACGGCATGCGCTTCCTGGTGGCGCGGCGCGGCGTCGCCCCGGTGTTCGCCGCCAACCTGCGCGTCCGCGTCGGCAGCGCGGACGATCCCGGCGGCGGCAGCGGGCTCGCCCACCTGTTCGAGCACCTCGCCTTCAAGGGGACCTCGGCCATCGGCACCCGGGATGCGAAGAAGGAGGCCGGGATCCTCGACGCCATGGACCGCGCGGTCATGGACCTGCTGCGCGAGCTGGACCGCGGCGAGCGCGCCGACGCGGCCCGGCTCAAGGACCTGCGACAGGAGCTGGCGTCCCTGCAGGCGGACCTCCAGGCCATCACGGTCAAGGACGAGCTGAGCCAGATCCTGACCGGCAATGGCGCGACCGGGCTGAACGCCTCCACGAGCTCGGACCTGACGTCCTACGTGGTCAGCCTCCCCGCCAACCGGCTGGAGCTCTGGTGCGCCCTGGAGTCGGCCCGGCTGCGCGACCCGGTGCTGCGCGAGTTCTACTCGGAGCGCGACGTGGTGATGGAGGAGCGCCGGATGCGCATCGACAACCAGCCCCAGGGGAAGCTGTACGAGCAGCTCCTCCTGACCGCCTTCCAGGCGCACCCGTACCGTTCACCAACCGCCGGCTTCCTCTCCGACCTGGAGCACCTGACGCGGCCGGCGGCGATGGAGTTCCGCCGGCGGCACTACCCGCCGAACAACGCCGTCGGCGCGCTGGCGGGGGACATCGATCCCGTGGCGGCGGAGGGCCTCATCCGTCGTTACTTCGGCGGCATCCCCGCGGGGCCCGCGCCGTCGGGACCGGTGACCGCCGAGCCCATCCAGACGGGCGAGAGGCGCATCACCGTCGATTTCGACGCCGAGCCCCAGCTGATGATCGCCTTTCACAAGGCGGTCTGGCCCAGCCCGGACGACCCCGTGTTCCAGGTGATCGACTCCCTTTTGACCTCGGGACGGACCTCGCGGCTGTTCCGCCGGCTGGTCCTCGAATCCCGGGTGGCGACCGACGTGTACAGTCTGCAGGCCCCCGGCGACCGCTACCCGAACCTGTTTCTCATCGGCGCCATCCCGCGCGCGCCGCACACCCCCGCCGAAGTCGAGGCCGGCATCCTGCAGGAGTTGCGCCGGCTGGCGGCCGAGCCGGCGGAGGAACACGAGATTCAGAAGATCAGAAACCAGGTCGAGGCCTCGTTCCTCTACCCGCTCCGGAGCAACGCAGGGCTGGCCTCCCGGCTTTCCTACTTCGAGATCATGACCGGCGATTGGAAGAACCTGGCCGTCTACAAGCAGGCGCTTTTGGCGACGACGCCCGCAAGCGTCCAGGAGCTCGCCCGCCGGACCTTCGTCTCCTCCAACCTCACCGTCGCCGTCCTGGCCCGCCCCCAGGACGCGCGATGACCGGCCGCGACCTCCGGGCGATGCGCCCGGTCGCGCTCTGTCTCGCGCTCGCTCTGGCCGCGCCGGCTCCGCTCACGGCCGGGGCGCGTCCACCGGCTGTCGCGGCCGCCCCCGCCGTCGCCGGCGCGGCGCCGGACACAGGGGCTCCCCCGGCGCCAGGGGCTCCCCCGGCCGCGCGGGTCGACGATCCGGGCGCGCCTCCGGCCGACCCCCGGACGCTCTCGTACGCGCCGCTCCGGATCTCCTTCCCGAAGCCGGAAAGGGCGCTCCTGCCGAACGGTCTCCTGGTCTACCTGTTCGAGGATCACGAGCTGCCGCTCGTCGACGTGACGATCGACTTCAAGGCCGGATCGATCTTCGATCCGCCGGACAGGGCCGGCCTCGCCTCGCTGGCGGCCACCCTGATGCGCACCGGCGGGACGGAGACCATGGCGCCGGACGCGGTGGACGAGGCCCTCGAGTTCATGGCGGTTCAGATCAGCCTGTCTGCCTCCGCCGACAGGCTGAGCGGATCGGTGTCGGCGGTGAAGGACAGGTTCCCGGAGGCGCTGCGCATCTTCGCGTCGCTCCTGCGCGAGCCGCGCTTCGATGCGGCGCGGCTGGAGGTCGAGAAGGCGCGCGAGATCGAGGAGATCCGCCGGCGCTACGACGACCCCGCCGATCTCGCCGACCTCGACTTCCGCAGGCTGGTGTACGGCGCCTCGAGTCCCTGGGCGCGGCTGTCCACCGTCGAGTCGATCGGCCGGATAGGGCGAGATGACCTGGTGGAGTGGCAGCGCCGTTACGTCCGCCCCAACAACGCGGTCATGGGGGTGGCGGGGGATTTCGCGGCGAAGAAGATGAAGGGACTGCTGGAAGAAACCTTCCGCGGCTGGAGCAACGCCAAGGTCACTCCGCCGCCCGTCGCCAGGGTGAAGGACGACATCCCCGCGGGCGTGCACCTCCTGACGCGGCCGCTCAGCCAGACGCGGGTCGAGATCGGCCACCTGGGGGTCGGGCGCTTCGAGCCGGACAAGTTCGCCATCAAGATCCTGAACTTCATCCTGGGGGAGGGGGGCTTCACCTCGCGCCTGGTCAAGGAGGTGCGCTCGACCCGGGGCTTGGCCTATTCCATCGGGGGCGGGATCGGGCTCGACTCCGATCGCGGCCTGTTCCAGATCTCGGGCAGCACCAAGGCGGGGTCCACGGTCGAGGCGATCGACCTCGTCCGCGGCATCCTGCGGCAGATGCGCGAAGAGGGGCCCGCGGAACAGGAGGTGAGGGAGGCGAAGGAGGCGATCATCAACTCCTTCGTGTTCTCGGTGGACGGCACCGCCCCCTTCATGCGCGCCTTCCTGTACTACGACTTCTACGGCTACCCTCCGGACTATCTAAGGACCTACCGGGACAACCTGGCGAAGGTGACCCGCGGGCAGGTCGCGCAGGCGGCGCGCAAGCGCCTCGACCCGGATCGCCTGGTGATCCTGGTGGTGGGAAACGACAAGGAGTTCGACCGGCCTCTGTCGTCGCTCGGCCTGGGCGAGCCCCGGCCCGTGCGCCTGCACGCGGAGCCCGCCGCCGCGCCCTCGGGACACTGACGCCGCTGCCGCCGGCCCCGGATCGCCGGGGAGCCGCCGCCCCGTTCCGCCCGAACCTCACTCGAACAGGCCGATCTGCGTCGCCTTGTCGAGCCAGCGGACCGGTTTCGGCGGGGCCGGTTTCTTCTCGCTTCCCCCCGGGGAATCGGCCGCCGCGAACACAGGGCAGATGTCGCGGTATTCGCACCAGCGACACAGGGGGCTCTCCCTGGGCGGGAAGGCCTTCGTCCCCTCGATCGTGTCGATGAGGCCGATGGTCTTTTTTCTGTGCTGCTCGATCTCCCCCGGGGTCCGGGCGGAGGTCCTCTCCTGGTCGAAGACGAGGTAGTGCCAGACGAGGCGGATCGCGCGCGCGTCGGGAAACCGCTTCTCGACCGCCATCTGGTACAGGGTGAGCTGGCGGTCGGCGCGCAGCTCCGCATCCGAGGGAGGGCGCCCGCTCGAGGTCTTGTAATCGTGGATCTCGTAGACGCCCTGCTCCTGGCGCACCAGCCGGTCGATGTACCCCTGGAGCTGATAGCGCCCCTCCTCGTCGAGCGACAGCGTGACCCGCTCCTCGAGACCGAGGGTCTGGCCGTCGTCGAAAGGGTCGTGGCTGCGATAGTACTTCG
>JACOUZ010000079.1 GCA_016177515.1 Acidobacteriota bacterium | reverse complement strand
GGCCCTACTCGGTCATCCTCGAGCAGGTCACCAACGGCGTGGCCGTGCGCATGGCCGTCCTGTATCTGCTGGCGGGAGGGACCCTTGGCGGGATTGCTGGTTAAGGGCGGCCGGGTGATCGACCCGGCCACGAAGACCGACGCGGTGATGGACCTGCTTATCGTTGACGGCCGCATCGCGGAGAGGCGGCCGTCCGGGCAGGGGAAGGGCGGCCTGCCGGCCGGCACGAAGGTCGTGGACGCCGCCACCCAATGGGTCTGCCCCGGGCTCGTCGACATGCACGTGCACCTGCGCGAGCCGGGCGGGGAGCACAAGGAGACGATCGAGACCGGCACGAAGGCCGCGGCGGCCGGGGGCTTCACCTCGGTCGCCTGCATGCCGAACACCGACCCCTGGAACGACTCCCTGTCGGTGACCGAATACATCGTCGCCGAGGCGCGCCGCCGCGGCGTGGTCAACGTCTACCCGATCGGCTGCGTGAGCAAGGGAGGGCGCGGCGAGGAGCTGGCGGAGATCGGCGACATGGTGCGCTCGGGCGCCGTGGCGGTGTCGGACGACGGCCTGCCGGTCGGCAACAGCTACCTGCTGCGCATGGCCATGGAGTACACGAAGATCTTCGGCATCCCCCTCATCGATCACTGCGAGGACAGGATGCTGAGCGCCTCGGGCGTGATGAACGAGGGGTACTATTCCACCGTCCTCGGCCTCAAGGGGATCCCGGCGGCGGCCGAGGAGGTCGCGGTCGGCACCGATCTCGCCCTCGCCGGCCTGACCGGGGGGAAGCTGCACATCGCCCACCTGAGCACGCGCGGCAGCCTCGAAAAGGTGCGGCGCGCCCGGCGCGACGGGCTCCAGGTGACCTGCGAGGCGACCCCGCACCACCTCGTGCTCACCGACCAGGCGGTGGCCGACTCGGACTACGACCCGAACACCAAGATGAACCCGCCGCTCCGGAGCGAAGAAGACAGGCAGGCGCTCGTCCTGGGGCTCAAGGACGGTACCATCGACGCCATCGCCTCCGACCACGCGCCGCACCACCTCGACGAGAAGCTGGTGGAGTTCGACGACGCGCCGTTCGGAATCGCCGGGCTCGAGACCTCGGTGCCGCTGGTCCTGGATCGCTTCGTCAGGCCCGGGGTCGTCACCCCCGCGCGCTTCGTCGAGCTGATGTCGCTGAACCCCTCCCGCATCCTGGGAATCGGGAAGGGGACGCTGGCGATCGGGGCCGACGCGGACGTGACGATCATCGACCCGGAGGCGGAGCGCAAGGTGGACGTCACGCGGCACCAGTCGAAATCCCGCAACACTCCCTTCCACGGCTGGACGCTCCGCGGCTGGCCGGTGGCCACGATCGTCGGCGGACGCCTCGTCCACGAGCTCCTCGCCGCCGCCACCCGATGACGCGATTGACTTCCGCCTTGATCCCCCGCCTGGCGGCGGCGTGCCTGTCCGTCCTCCTGGCCGCCTGCGCCCGGCCGTTCGACCCGGCCCATGAGGACATCGTATTGGTCGTGGTGGACACGCTGCGCGCCGATCACCTTGGCGTCTACGGGTACGCGCGCGGGACGTCTCCCCGCCTCGACGGCCTGGCGGGCCGGGCGACGGTGTTCGACGCCGCCTGGTCGGCGGCCCCCTGGACGCTCCCCTCGGTGATGTCGATCATGACGTCGCGCTACCCGTCGAGCCACAGGGTCGAAAACGACGGGCTGAAGCTGGCGGACGACGTCCCGACCCTGGCCGAGACCCTGAGAAAGGCCGGCTACGCCACCGGCGGATTCGTGTCGCACGTGTACGTCTCGGCCACCTTCGGCTTCGGGCGCGGCTTCGAGGTGTTCGACGATTTCGGCCTGTCGCAGACCGGCTACCGCCTCGAGGCCGGCATGGAGCCGGCCGCCGACCGCGTGACCGACGCCGCCCTCGCCTGGCTCGACCGCCAGGGGCGCCGGCCGGTGCTCCTCGTCGTCCACTACTTTGATCCGCACTGGCCGTACGCCCCGCCGGAGCGCTACCGCGCCCTCTACCCGAACGCTTATGCCGGCCCGCACGACGCCTCGTACGATTCGATTTCCAAGTACCAGGATCCCCTGGTGCCGATCCCGGAGGATTACCGCCGGTTTCTGATCGACCGGTATGACGGGGAGATCCGTTTCGTGGACGATCAGATCGGCCGCCTGCTCGACGGGATCGCGGCCGCCGGGCGCGCCGCGCGGACCTGGGTGATCGTGACGGCGGATCACGGGGAGGAGTTCAAGGACCACGGCTCGATGGGGCACGGGCGGAGGCTCTACCAGGAGGCCGTGAGCGTGCCGCTCGTCATCGGCCGCCCGCCGGGCCGGCGGGCGGTGAAGGGAACGGGCTCCGCCGCGGGTTCGCGGTCCGCCCGGGCGCCGAAGGCCGGCGAAGCGGCCCGCGTGTCCGTGCCGGCCGGGGGCATCGACCTGTTCCCCACGATCGCGGCGCTCGCCGGCGTGCCGCCCCCCGCGGGCCTGCAGGGAACGAGCCTGGTCCCCCTGCTGCGCGCCGGGCCCGCGGACGCCGGGGCGGCGGGCGGGCCGGGCGCGGCGGACGACGCCGCTCCCGCGGCGCCAGGGACCGGCCCGGCCCCCGACCGGCCGCTGGTGTGCGAGACCATCCGCCTCAATGCCCACCTCAAGGCCGTGCGCCGCGCGACCCTCAAGCTGATCCAGTCGATGGACGAGAACCGCACGGAGCTGTACGACCTCGCGGCCGATCCGCTGGAGCGCCAGGACCTGTCGGCGGAGAGGCCGGAGGAGCGGCGTGCGCTGGCGCAGGCCCTGTTCTCGCAGGTCGACTTCCTGTCCGGCGGCTGGAACGTGCGCTGGAACAGCGATGGGCGCAAGCGCAACTTCCAGGGTCAAATCCGCACCAGCGGCATTTTCCGCACCATCGTGCCGCTGTTCCGCGATCGCGGCAAATACGTGCTCGCCTCGGCCAACACGCTGAATTTCTCCGACGCGGGCCAGGCCGGGGCGAGTGGCCTGGCGTTCACGATCGCCCCGGAGGACGCGCAGGTCGACTTCTATCTCCTGATCGACGGGCGGCCGCTTCTCGACCGGATCTTTCTGGGAGGGAACGAGGCGAACCCGCGGGTCCTGCCGTTCGCTTTGGAAGGCAGGCCGGCAATGCAGGCCGCGTTCGAGAAGCCGCCGCGCGCCGACGGCCGCGATCTCGGCTACTTCATCTGGCACCTGCGGCCCGCCGCCGCAGACCAGGAGATCGTCCTGGACGAGGAGATCCGGGAGCGGCTAAGATCCCTCGGCTACATCAACTGACGGAGGAAGGGGGCATGGCTGCTGCGGGGGAAGGGCTCGCGCCGGGCGCGTCCTGGCTCGACGCGGCGCTCTTGGCGTTCGCCACGCCGCTCGCCGCGACCATCGCTCTCGCCGGCCAGTTCGTCCTCTCGCAGCAGCGCGGCCTCTACCGCAGCCTCGTGCCGGGAGCCGCGCTCCTCGGCCTGGCGCTCCTCCTTCTGATCTTTGCGCTGGGGCGTCGCCGGCCGGTGGGGGGTGCGCTTCCCGATCGGGCGGCGGCAGACGGGCCGGCGGCGCGCCGTCTGCCGGCGAGAGTGGAGTGGGTCCTGGTCGCGCTGGTCCTCGCCGGCGGTCTCCACCTGCGCCTCTACCGCGTCGATCTCGTCCCCTGGGGGCTGAACAACGACGAGGCGATCAACGCCATCGAGGCGCAGGAGATCGCGGCCGGCAAGCCTCTCGCGAGCCTGACGGTGCGCGGCCTCAACCGCGAGACGATGTTCCACTACCTCGCTGCGTTCTCCTTCAAATTCGCGGGGATGGAGCTGAATCTCCTGAGGGCGATGCCGGCGGTCTTCGGGCTGTCGCCGAGGCTGGTGCAGGACCCGCTGATGGACCTGGTGTTCCCGCCGCGCGCCGTCGCCATCGTCGCCGGCGCGTTGACTCTCCTGGCGCTCTACCTGTTCGCGCGCGACCGGTTCGGCTGGCGCGTCGCCCTTCTGGCGATGGCGTTTCTCGCCGTCTCCCCCTGGCACCTGCTCTACAGCCGGGTCGGCGAGCGCGCCGTCCTGGCGCCCCTGTTCGCCATCGCGACGATCGGCTTTTTCCTGAAGGCGCTCGACTCCGGCCGAATGCGCGACCACGTGGCCTGGAGCGTTTTCCTGGGGCTCGGATTCTGGGGCTACACGTCGTTCCGCGCCGTCCCGATAGCACTCGCGGCCTTCGTCCTCCTGCGGCGCCCGCTCGGCTGGACGGCCGGCCACGCCGGCGATCCCCGGGCGCGCCGGGCGGCGCTCGCGGCGATCGGGATCGCGGCGGGGATCCTGCTCGTCCTGATGCTCCTGTCGCCAATCGGCATCATGGGATTCCTGACGCGCGGCGCCTACGCCACCCTGATTTCGCCCAAGGCGAACTTTCCCCTCAATGTCTTCTGCTCGCTTGGCCTGGCCCATCACTTCCCGGGCCGCTACGCCGTCATCCGGAGCGAAGCCTTCATCAGCGACGGCATGAGCGCCACCTACGGCCTGATCGGCCTGGCGCCGGAGACCACGGTGGTGGCGGCCCTGTCGGCGCTCGGGCTCGTGTACGCCGCCTGGCGCGCCCTGCGGCGCAAGGACGCCGCCTGCGGGCTCCTGGTCCTCTGTTTCCTGGCGCTCGTCCTGACCGTCGGCGTCGCCGGCCCCAGCCTGACCCGCATGCTGCCGAACGCGCCCTGGGTGTGCCTGTTCGCGGCGCTGTTCGCCTCCCTCATGGTCTCGGACCTGGCCGCCATCAGGCCCCCGCTCACGGCCTGGGCCGGCGGGCTTCTGATCGTCCCCCTGCTCGCCTGGAGCTGTGCGCAGGGGTTCGCGAACCATTTCCTGCGCGCCGGGAAATCGGAGCAGGCGATGGAGCACTTCGGCGCCACGCAGACGATCATGGGCATGTTCGTGCGCGCCCTGCCCCCCGACCGGCCGGTCTACGTGCTTCACACCCTGCGCGTCGACACCCTGCGCTACCTGATCGGCGACCGACCCAACGTCTACCTGATCAGCGATCCCTCCGCCTTCGACCTCGACGGAGTCATCAAGACGCCCAAGACCACGACCTTCATCATCGAGTTCGCCCGCCCGTTCGCCGAGGCGATGCGCTACCTGATCATGCGCTACCCCCTCGGGGACGCCACCCAGATCGCGGACGCCCGCTTCGATCCCGACAAGGTCATCTTCTACACGTTCACGCTGTGGAAGGACGAAAGCGGCCAGGCCGTGCCGGCGCCCGACGCCTACGCGCCGGGCGCGATGCCCCCCGGCACTCCGCCTCCCGGCGTCCCGCCCCTCGGCGCTCCCCCTCCCGGTGCTCCGCCAGGGGGATAGACGGGGTCGATTCCTCCCCCCTCTTGACATTCACCTGAGTTACACCTATCATGCCTGCTGGCCGGGGGACCGGCTGCTTGGGACCGTCTCCGGGGGGAGCGCGTCCAGGCAGGGACCCCGGCCGCGGACTTCATCTTTTATTGCGGGCTTCTTCCGCCCGGCAGGAGTGTGGAGATGGCGCGTGCGCAGGCAGGGCAGGCAGGGCAGACAG
>JACOUZ010000097.1 GCA_016177515.1 Acidobacteriota bacterium | reverse complement strand
GCGCTCTTGGTTGCGTCCATGGTCCTGGGATCGGTCGCTTGTGGCGGCGGGCAGGAAACGCGCACGACCGCCCCCGCTCCGGAAAGCGCTGCGGCGCCCATCGCGCCGGGGAGCGCGAGCCCGATGGCCGAGGGGACGGTTCTTCCCATCAGCCCTCTACCTTCGCACCATCCCACCTTGACCGGACAGGCGGCGGGCGCCGCCCCGGGCGAGCTGACCTGGACGGTCCCCAGGGAGTGGACGGAGGAGCCGCCGAAATCCGGGATGCGCAAGGCGCAGTACCGGCTGCCCGCGGCGCCGGGAGACAAAGAGGACGGCGAGTGCGTCGTCTACTATTTCGGCGCGGGGCAAGGGGGCGACGCGAAATCCAACCTCGACCGTTGGGCCACCCAGTTCACCGGCCGGGGATCGACTCCGCCGAAGTTCTCGGAGATGAAGGCCGGCGCGCTCGCCATCAGCCGGGCCGAGGTCAGGGGAACCTACACGGCCTCGCCGATGTCGATGGGAGGCGGCCCCGAGCCCCAGGCGAAGCCGGACTACATGCTGCTCGGGGCGATCGTGCCGGGGCCGGAAGCCAACTGGTTCTTCAAGTGCACCGGCCCGGAGAAGACGATGGAGGCGAACCGCGCGCGCTTCGACGCACTGCTTGCCTCGGTGCGCGGAGGGTGACATGAAGGGGCTCCTGGGGTCGATCGGCAACACGCCGCTCGTGCGGCTCACCCGGATGCCCGGGCCGGGGAGCGCCGAGGTCTTCGTGAAGCTGGAGGGGGCGAACCCGACCGGCAGCATGAAGGACCGGATGGCCCTGTCGATGGTCGAGGGGGCGGAGCGGCGCGGCGACCTGAAGGCGGCCGGCACGGTCGTCGATTACACGGGAGGGAGCACCGGCAGCTCGCTCGCCATGGTCTGCGCGGCGAAAGGGCTCAAGGCGCGCTTCGTGTCGTCGGACGCGTTCGCGGAGGAGAAGCTCCAGACGATGCGCGCCTTCGGCGCGACGGTCGAGGTCATCCCGAGCGTGAATCGCAAGGTCACGCCGGAGCTCATCCAGAAGTTGGTGGCTCGCGCCCGCGAGCTGGCCGCGCAGCCGAACACCTTCTGGACCGACCAGTTCAACAACCCCGACAACCGGGCCGCCTACCATCCGATGGCGCGCGAGATCCTCGCGGGTCTCGACGGCCGGCTCGACGCCTTCGTCATGGCGGTCGGGACGGGGGGCGCCTTCTCGGGAAACGCCGAGGTGCTGAAGGAGCGGGTGCCCGGGGTGCGCTGCGTGGCGCTCGAGCCGGCGTCGTCGCCGGCGCTGTCGGGCCGGGGCCCCCTCGGAGGCCACCGCATCGAGGGGATCGGCGCCGGCTTCGTGCCGGCGATCTGCCGGCTCGATCTGGCCGACGAGATCGTGGCGGTGAGCGACGACGACGCCTCGGAGACCGCCCGGCGGCTGGCGCAGGAGGAGGGGATCCTGGGCGGGACCTCCTGCGGCGCGAACGTCTGGGCCGCGCTCCGGCTGGCGCGGGACCTCGGGCAGGGGCGCCGCGTGGTGACGGTGATCGTCGACTCGGGCCTGAAGTACCTGCAGGGCGATCTGTACCGCTGAGGGCCGCGTGACCGGGACGTCCGCTAGCCCCGACCGCATGGACAATTGATCTGCGATTCACTATTCTGCGCGTGTCGTCTTTCGAGCCGGTCGCGGCCGGCGGGAGGGAGCACATGACGTCAGCACGCGCGCGGCGTTTCACGGTGGGTGCCGCCCTGGCGGCGGGGATCCTGGTGTCGGGTGCCGGAGACGTCCGGGCGCAGGCGGGGGGAATGCCGGCGGGGACGCCGCCCGCGATGGTGGCGACCTACGAGAGCCTGGCGGACGCGATCCTCGCCGTGAAGAATACCGAGGTGAACCTGGTGCGCGCGATCCTCGGCACCGGCCACGCGCACGCGCAGGTCGAGCTGGACCGCGCGCGCAAGGCGATCAAGGCGGGCGATGCAAAGGGTGCGCAGGCGGCACTGGAGGGACTGGCGGCGGTCGTCGGACAGCTCGGCACGGAGGGGGACTCGGCGGTCGGGGCCGTGCGCAAGCGGCTTCTCGAAGGCGGCCACCACCATAACGCCGCCGGGGAGGTGAAGGGGATCTACGACGAAGGATTCGTCGTCGTGACGCGCGCCGCCAGGCAGGCGTTTCTCGATGCCTCGAAGGCGATCGGCCTTCTGGCGCGCGCGCCGAAGGGGGACGCGCTCGAAACGGAGTGGAAGAAGGTCGAGGCGACCTGGGCGTCCCTGATGAAAGGGAGCGTCTGACCCCTGCCGAACACGGCCATGCTCTGCCTGGCATCGGCCTGCCTCGCGGCGTCCGGATGCACCCATGCAGGCGCGCCGGCGCCGCCGGCCGGGCGGTTCCACTTCGTCAACGTCGCCGCCGCCTCCGGCATCGACCGCATCACCTGGGCGGGGCGGCCGGGGAAGGAGCACCTTCTCGATTCGGCCGGGACGGGAGCGGCGTTTCTCGACTACGACCGGGACGGCCGCCTCGACGTCTACCTGGTGAACGGCTGGCGGCTGGAGGCATCCGCGCCGGGCGCGCCGGCGCGGGAGGGATCGCGCCTGGCCGAGCGCGGGCGCCATGCCCTGTACCGGGGACTGCCGGACGGCACCTTCCGGGACGTGACCGGCGAGGCCCGCGTCGCGGGGGAAGGGCACTGGGGATCGGGCGTCGCGGTGGCCGATTACGACGCCGACGGCTGGCCCGATCTCCTGATCACCGGCTTCGGCCCGAACGTCCTGTACCGCAACCGGGGGGACGGCACCTTCGAGAACGTCGCCGGCCGTCTCGGGATCGAGGCGCCCGGCTGGAACACCGGGGCCGCGTTCTTCGACGCCGAGGGGGACGGCGATCTCGATCTCTACGTCGCGTCGTACATCGCCTGCACGCTGGACGAGGTCCTCGCGGCCCGGGCCACGCTCGACTGGAAGGGGCTCGAGAAGGTGGCGCTCGGCCCGTTCGGCCTCAAAGGCGCGCCGGACCATTACTTCAGGTCGGAGGGCGGCCGGCGGTTCGTGGACGCCACGTCCGAAGCGGGGCTCCAGGATCGCGGCCTGGCCTACGGCTTCGCGGTGCGCGCCGCCGATTTTGACGACGACGGCGATCTCGACCTCTACGTCGCCAACGATTCCGATCCGAACTACCTCTACCGCAACGAGGGGAACGGCACCTTCCGGGAGGTCGGCGTCTGGTCCGGCTGCGCCCTCGACGCGAACGGGGCCGCCCAGGCCAGCATGGGGGTGGCGATCGGGGACGCCGCGGGGGACGGGGCGCTCGACATCTTCACGACCAACTTCTCGCAGGACTTCTCGACCTTCTACCGGGGGCTGGGCGGCGGCTTCTTCGACGACGCCAGCGAGGAGACCGGGATCGGGCCGGCCACCTTCCTGCCGATGTCATGGGGCGCGGCGTTCGCCGACTTCGACAACGACTCCGACCTCGACCTGGTGGTGGCCAGCGGGCACATCTACCCGCAGATCGACGGGCACCCGGAGGTGCTCGGGACCTTCAGGCAGAGGAATCTCCTCCTGGAGAACCGCGCGGGGCGCTTCGTGGACGTCACCGCAGAGGCCGGCCCCGGCTTCGAGGCCGTCCAATCGAGCCGCGGCCTGGCGGTCGGGGACTACGACAACGACGGCGACGTGGACATCCTGATCACGAACCTGGACGCGCCGCCCGACCTGCTGCGCAACGAGCGCGGAAACGCGGGGTCATGGCTGGAGGTGGCGTGCGAGATCCCGGGCGGGGCGGCGATCCCGATCGGCACGGCGGTCACGGTCGCGGCGGGAGGGCGCACGCAGCGGCGCGACATCGCGTCCGGCGACTCCTACGTCAGCAGCCACGATCCGCGGCCGCACTTCGGCCTCGGCGACGCGGCCACGGCCGACACGGTCGACGTGAGATGGCCCGACGGCAGCCACACCGTGCAACGCGGCGTGGCGGCCCGGCGGCTGATCACGATGCGCAAGGGATCCTGATCAGAGGTTCCTGAGCGCCAGCACCTCGCGCGCCGGCTGCCGGTCGCCGGTGCAGCTGATCCTGCGGGGGGCATCGAGGAACTGCAGGCGGAACCCGGCGCCCTCGTAAAGGCGCACGATCCGCGCGGTTGCCTGGTTGGAGAGGACGACCGGGCCCTGGTGCGCCTCGAGCCACGCGGCCAGGCGGGCCTGGTCCTCCCAGCGGAATCCTCCCTTGGAGTAGGTCGTGAACTCGACGTCGTAGGGTGGATCCGCGTACACGAAGTCTCCGGGGTGGATCGGCAGCGAGTCGAAGTCGCCGCAGGCGAACTCCCAGCCGGCGAAGCGGGCGCGGTAGGGAGAGAAATCGCGCGCGTAGTCGATCGTGCCGTACCTTCCGAACGGCACGTTGAACAGGCCCTTCGAGTTGAACCGGCAGAGCCCGTTGTATCCCGTGCGATTGAGGTAGTAGAACAGCTCGGCGGCCTCCCGCGTGGCCTCCCGTCCGGCGGCGATCAGCTCGTTGAATCGCTGCCTGCAGGCGTAGAACGAGGCGCGCTCGTTGACCATCGCCATCCTCGGGCGCAGCCCCTTCTGCAGCCAGCGGTAGAAGTTGATCGCGTGCGGGTTGACGTCATTGAGCAGGGCGCGTCCGGGCGACAGGCCCAGCGCCACGGCCAGGCCGCCGCACAGGGGCTCGACGAGCCTTCTGTTCCTGTGGGGCTCCCACAGCGGCTTCAGGAGAGGCACCAGCCATCTCTTGCCGCCCGCCCATTTGAGGGGCGGCTTGAGCCGGCTTACTGGCAGGGCGGCCGGCCGCCGGACGCGCCGCGCGCCTTCGAGCGCGGCCTGGCTCATGGCCGCTGGCGCAGGAAGGCGGCCACCGCCTGCTGCTCGCGCCGGCGCAGGGAGGCGCAGTCGTTCACCTCGTCGGCGAGCCTGGCGAGCTCGACGGAGACACCGGGGGCGTCGTGACCGGGGCTGGAGAAGAAGGCCCGCTCCTCTTCGAGCGGGCCGGTCGAGCAGCCGCCGGAGTGGTCGGGGTTCGACGGTCGGTATCGCAAGTTCCCTCCGGGTGGCGCGGCCTCTGGGCAGGGAAGGCGCCGGGGAGGCGTCACGTTAACGCGAGCGCGTCTCTTGGTCAAGGGCAGCGCGGCTGAGCCATCTCCAGCATCGAGTTGCGGGCCCGACCGGGCTGCCGCGGCGTGGCTCATCGCTCGCACGCGCATGTGCACCGGCGTCCAAAGGTCGCCCATGGCGCGGCTCGAAATCGCCACGCCGCTGCAGCCCGGTCTGGCCCGCCACGCACCGCCGGGAATCCCTCCGCGCATCGGTCCTGGAGGCTCCTCGCGTCATCGCCGCCCCACAATCGGGCGCCAGCGGAACGCGACGGTTGCCGGGTCGGGGCCTACTTCCGCTATCTCGTCGAGCAGGAGAAGACGAGGAGCCGGGGCGGCCGGACCTGGGAGACGAGCGATCGAGGGGAATCG
>JACOUZ010000094.1 GCA_016177515.1 Acidobacteriota bacterium | reverse complement strand
CGCTACCGGCTGGCTCAGCGGGCTGCGGAAGACCTCCTGCGCCGGCCCCCACTGCAGCAGCCGGCCTCCCTGGAGGACCGCCACCTGGTGGGCCAGGCCGAGCGCCTCGAGACGATCGTGGGTGACCAGGACGACGGCGGTGTCCGGCGGGAGCGCCCTCTGGAAGTCGCGCAGGAGCGCATCGCGCGTCGGTGGATCGAGAGCCGAGAACGGCTCGTCGAGCAGCAGGAGGTCCGGATCGGTGACCAGGGCGCGGGCCAGGCTGACGCGGCGCGCCTCGCCTCCCGAGATGCTGCGCGACGGCCGTCCGGCGAGGTGGGCGACTTCGAAGCGCGCCAGGCCGGCCAGGGCGCGGCGGCGGCATTCACTCCGCGGAACGCCGCGCAACCGCAGCGGCAGCGCCACGTTGTCCAGAACGCTGCCGCCGAGAAGGAGCGGGTCCTGCAGGGCCAGCCCCAGGCGCCGCCGCAGGGGCTGCGAGTCCGGGCCGAGGCGCGTCGCTTCGCCGAGGATGCTCACCTCCCCGTCGTCGGGCTGTAGCAGAAGAGCCAGGACCTCCAGCAGCGTCGACTTGCCGGCGCCGTTCAGACCCAGAACGGCGAGCGTCTCCCCGGCGGCCACCGACAGGCGGGGGATCTCCAGGGTGAAAGAGGGGCCGCGTCGCACCCGCAGTCCCCGGACCTCGAACGCCGCCGGCGGCGCCTGACGCTCCACTTCCGACGCGTGGCGCTCCACCTCCGGCGTCGGTGCCGTTTCCGTCGGCATGTCTCAGGTCCGGCCACGCTGTTGCAGCCGGGTCAGGATCAGGTTGATGGAGAACGCCAGCGCCAGAAGCACGAGCCCCAGCGCGATGGCGGAGGCGAATTTCCCCTTGCTGGCCTCCAGAACGATCGCGGTGGTGAGGACCCGGGTGCTGCCCCGCAGGTTGCCTCCGACCATCAGGGAGGCGCCGACCTCGCTCACCACGGCGCCGAAGCCCGCCATCAGGGCGGCCAGGAGCGGCAGCTGCGCCTCGCGCGCCATGAGCCAGGCCGTCTGCAGCCGCGTCGCGCCCAGGGCCCGTATCTGGACGCGCAGGCGCGCCGGCAGAGACTGCACCGCCGAAAGGCTGAGGCCGGTGACCATCGGCAGGGCGATGAGGCTCTGCGCCAGGACCATCGCCGCGGGAGTGTACAGAAGCCCCAGCTCGCCGAGCGGCCCGCTGCGCCACAGCAGGATCATGACGAACAGCCCCGCGACGACGGGCGGCAGGCCCATGCCGGTGTTGATCAGGGCGACGAGGAGGGTTCGGCCCGGGAAGCGGCTGAGGGCGAGCGCGACGCCCGCGGGCGCCCCCAGAAACAGGCTGACGACCGTGGCCGCGCCGGAGATCTGCAGGGTGCGCCAGGCGGCTGCCCGCAAGTCCGGATCGAGGCCCAGGATCAGGTGGAGTGCCTGGGAGAAGCCTTCACTGATCAGGCGCACCGCGATCTCCGCCGGGATCGGTCCCGGGGCCGAACGGCTCCGCGTCGGGCATGAAGAGCGGGCGGCCGAAACGCTTCCGGCCGAAGGCCGCCACGCGCGCCTCGGTCACCTGCGAAAGCAGGAATCGGGCCAGCGCCACGGCGCCTTCCTGGTTCACCCGGGGTCCCTGTTTCGGGTTCACGACGATCAGGTGGTAGACGTTGCGCAGGGCCGGGTCTCCCTCGAACAGCACGGCAAGGCTCAGGGTCGGCCGCAGCGACAGATACGTGCCGCGGTCGGTCAGCGTGTACGCGCCCTTCTCCGAGGCGACGCGCAGCGTCGATCCCATCCCCTGGCCGGTCTCGAGGTAGCGCTCCCTCTCCTGCGGATGGGACAGGCCGGCCTGCCGCCAGAGTGTCAGTTCCATCCGGTGGGTGGCCGAATCGTCGCCGCGCGATACGAAAGCGGCCCGCGAACCGTGCAGGGCGCGCAGTGCCGCGGGCAGGCCCCTGGCGCGGCGCATGCCCGCCGGATCCGCGGCGGGGCCGGCCAGGACGAAGTCGTTGTACATCATCCGCCGCCGCAGGAGGCCCGCCCCGCGGGCCATGAACCGTTCCTCCGCCTCCGGCGAATGCACCAAAAGCAGGTCGGCCTCGCCGCGCTCCCCGAGCGCCAGCGCCTGGCCGGATCCGACCGCGATGATCTTGACCTTGGCTCCGCTGGCCGCTTCGAACGGCGGGATGATCTCGTCGAGGAGGCCCGAGTCCTGGGTGCTCGTGGTCGTCGCCAGGAGGATCGGCGGCGGCGCGCCTTCCGCCCGGGCGGTCGTCCCGCCGGCCGCCAGGGCAACGAGAAGGGCCGCGGCGCGGAAGTTCAAGGTTGTCATCGCCGGGATTATGTCACCGGCCTTCCGAAAAGCGGCCCATTTCAAGGTTGAAAAGCGCCGGCCCCTCCGGCGCCACGATTTGGTCATTCGCTTGATCGGTCCGCGCGGCGCCCCTAATTTAGAGCCCGTGGATAAGGGAAGGAGGTGCCGCTTCGCATTGCGTCCCGGGAAATCCAGCCTCCCGGGCACAAACCAGGTCAGACCATAAGACCATAAAAGGAGAGGGAATCTCATGAAGCGAATCCTGTGCGTTGCGATCTTCGCGGCCCTGGTGCTCGGTGCGCCGGCGTTCGCCGCCGGCAGTGGGAGCACCAGTGGGGACAGCAAAGGCGAGATCGGGTTCGGCGTCGGCCAGTCCGACGTCGGCTCCGACAGCACCGGCGTGGACACCGCCCAGTTCATCGGGGTCCGGGGCGGTTACCACATCAACAACCAGTTCCAGGTCGAAGGAATGTTCTCGTCGTCTTCCGAGGACGGCGACCTCTCGGGGACGACCGTGGACACCACGATGCGCGTGCTCATGGTGAACGGCGTGATGAACTTCCATCCCCGCAAGAAGGAGCTGGTCCCGTACGTGATGGCCGGCATCGGCCGCGCGGACGTCGAAGTCGAGTCCGCCGGGGTCACCGGCAGCGACGACTCCATTGCCTACCAGGTCGGCGGCGGCACCCGCATCTTCTTCGGAAAGACGAAGCGGACGGCGTTCCGCGCCGATCTGTCGTTCCTTCGCGAGACCACGTTCAACGACAGCTCCACGATCACGACCGTCACAGCCGGCGTGACCTGGAAGCTCGGGGGCCGCTAAGACAGGGCCCGCGTCCGAACGTTCGAGTACGGCTTCAAGGCCCCGATCGCCCCAGGCGATCGGGGCTTTTGTTTTCGGGTCCTGTCGCGCCGAGGAACCGCGTCAGGGGCCGAATTCCCAGGTCAGTCCGAAGACCGGCGCCTGCCTCAGCCAGAAGCTCTCCTGGCGCTCGACGCGGACGGTCCCGTCCGGCCGCGGCGGGTAGCGGAAGCCGTCCACGCAGCAGACGTTGTCCCGGCCGTAGAGGTTGGTGATCTCGAGAAAGGCGCCGAGCGTTCCCCGGCCCAGCTGGAAGCGCCGGCGCACCTGCATGTCGAGGCGGTGGAACGGCGGCAGGCGCGCAGCATTGCGCGGCCCCATGAGCGCCCGGAGGGTGGACGGGCCGTCCGGGTTCTGCACCGACTCGGCCTGGACGGAGGTCGTGGGCCAGCCGCTGTGGTACTGGCCGGCGAGGACGACGTCCCACGCGTCCCCGAGGCGGCGGTGCACGACGAGATTGAGAGTGTGCCGCTGGTCACGGCTGCGCGGGACCGCCCGCCCGTCGATCTCATCCTCGGACCTGGCGAGCGCGTATCCCGCCCACCAGCCGAAGGCGCCGCCGCGATCCATGGAGAGGGCGACCTCGATGCCGGCCGCGCGGCCGCGCTCCGGGGAGACGAGCGCGCGATCCGCCTCGATCTCCGGGAAAAGGACCAGCGAGTTGAAGATGTTCTCGTACCGCGGACGCAGGCGGCTCATGCGTTTGGAATAGGCGGCGAGGCCGAGGCTCACTCCGCCGGCGAAGGCGTGATCGAAGTGGATCGACAGGTGATCGGCGCGCTGGGCCGGGAAGACGGCCGTGACTCCGTCCTCCACCTGGAAATCCTGCGGTCCCTGGGGCTGGTGGAAGCGGCCCCAGCCGAGACGGAGCGCGCTGCGCCGCCCCAGGGCCCAGGCCAGGTTGAGGCGCGGGCTGATCTCGGTCTCCGGCGTGAGCGTCTGCCGGTCGGCGCGGACCCCGAGTTCCATCGTCAGGGAGGGGTGAGGACGGAGCCGCTCGCTCACGTACGCCCCGTACTCGGTCCCCGCGGGCCGGAGCGCCGCGCTGCGGTCGGTGGTGACCGGGAGCCCGCCCGTGAAAAGCGGATCGACGATCACGGCGTGACTGAGGAAGTTGTACGACGAGGCAATCCGCTTCACGCCGAACCCCCAT
>JACOUZ010000093.1 GCA_016177515.1 Acidobacteriota bacterium | reverse complement strand
CGGCACCGCCCCGGCGTACGCGGGGCAGGACAAGGTGAACCCGGGGTCTTTGATCCTCTCGGGCGCCATGATGTTCGAGTCCATGGGCTGGCGTGAGGCGGCGGACCTGATCGTCGAGGGGATGCGCCAGGCGATCAAGTCGCGGCGCGTGACCTACGACCTGGCGCGGCACGTGGAAGGAGCCGTCACCATCAAGTGTTCCGAGTTTGCCGGCATGATCTTCTCCCGGATTGAAGAAGCCGGCTGAGGTTCAACTCAAGGGAGGCTGTCATGCGTAGAAAGGTCTCGATCATCGGCGCCGGCAACGTCGGCGCCTCGGCGGCGGAGCGCATCGTCCTGCGCCGCCTGGCCGACGTCGTCATGGTGGACATCATCGAGGGCCTGCCCCAGGGCAAGGCGCTCGACCTGAACGAGGCCGGGCCGGTGGACGGCTACGACTTCCGCCTCGCCGGCAGCAACGGCTACGAGGAGACGCGCGACTCCGACATCGTCGTGATCACCTCGGGGCTGCCGCGCAAGCCGGGAATGAGCCGCGACGATCTGCTGCAGAAGAACTTCGACATCGTGAAGAGCGTCACGCAGCAGGTGGCGCGCCACTCGCCGCGGGCGATCCTGATCGTGGTCAGCAACCCTCTGGACGCGATGGCCTGGACGGCCCTCAAGGCCAGCGGCTTCCCGCGCGAGCGCGTCCTGGGGATGGCGGGCGTGCTCGACTCGGCGCGCATGCGCTTCTTCATCGCCGACGCCCTCGGGGTGTCGGTCGAGAACACCCACGCCTTCGTGCTCGGCGGCCACGGCGATTCGATGGTGCCGCTGCCGCGCTACTCGACGGTCTCCGGCATCCCGATCACCGAGCTCCTGCCCAGGGAGAAGATCGACGCCATCGTGCAGCGCACCCGCGACGGCGGCATCGAGGTGGTCAACCTCCTGAAGAGCGGCAGCGCCTACTACGCTCCCGCATCCTCGATCGTCCAGATGGTCGAGTCCATCCTCCTCGACGAGCACCGCATCCTGCCGTGCGCCGTCTGCCTGAACGGCGAGTACGGCTACCGCGATCTCTTCCTGGGCGTTCCGGCCCGGCTGGGGGCGCAGGGCCTCGAGAAGGTGATCGAGATCCAGCTCACCGCCGAGGAGAAGTCGGCGCTCGAGCGCTCCGCGGCCTCGGTGCGGGAGCTGGTGTCGAAGCTGAAGGTGTAGTCGGAGGCGCGGCATTCCAGGCGGTGCTCCCTTGCCATTCGATCCCCGAAGCGTCCCCGGATTGATTGCGTGGCATCAGAGACCGATGGGCTCACAACCGCCAGAGGTAAGTCAGTTTGAGGATGAAAGTGTCACGCTCAGCGTCGGCAAGGAATGGAGCGTTGGGCCGACGCAGCAGACGGTTGTAGACCACAAAGAAGTCCGAACCGGGCCGATAGACCCAGTTCAATCGCAGGTTGACCCCTATTTCGTCAGTCAGGCTGTTGCTCTGGACCAGAAGGCCACCGAACAGCCGGGTAGCGAAGGCATAGCGCACGCGTAATGCCGTCAGGCGGGCGCTGAAATCGCCCGCCGGGAGCCGCACGCGGTTGTGCGTGAGTTCGGTGCCGATCGTGAGGTGTCGGCCGGTCCGGGCGGTCAGCGACCCTCCGAGGATGCGCCGGCGGCCGCCAAAGAAGTCGCCGAGATTGGCAAAGACCGATCCGGCCCACGGGCGGTTGCTTGAGGTGGTGGCTGTGACCTGCGCTTCACTGTTGTCGTAATCGCCCGGGGGGACGGTCACGTCAGGAAAGATGTCGAAAGGCGTCAAAAGCCTCTCGAAGTCATCGAGGTAGAACATCCCCAACGTGTCGCCGGTGTGGAACTCGGCGGAGATCTCGGCGAAGTGAAGCCGCGTCATCAGGCGGTTGTCATCGTCTGTCAGGTAGGTCGGCGAGTAGAGCAGGGTCCACTGGCGGACGGCCGCGCCGAGAGGTCGGGGACGCCAGGCGAAGGAGCCGCGCCGGCGCCGCTGGTTGCCGCGCTGCACGAACCCAGTACCGGCCACGAAGTCCGCATCCACTTCAGTGTAGTCGGCGGAGTATTGCCAGATGTCCCCCTCGCGCGCGAAGCGAAACCAGCCCGCGCCGCCATCCCCGCCCGGACCCGTGGTGCTCGATCCGGCAATGAAACCCTGGAGTCGATACTCCTCTCTGAAAGGCACGAACAGGTCGGCGCCCACGACCCGGTTGTCACCCGCATCGGAGTGCCGGTCGGTCAGGATCAAGCCGGCGCTGGCGCGCGCGCCGAGGTCCTGCCTGGCCCGCAGCACGCCGAAGTGTGTGCCTGGCGCCTCCGGTGTGCCATTTGTCAGGGCATCGAGAACGCCGATCGTCGTGCGCCCCAGGCGGCCGCTCATGCGACCGCCGGCGCGGATCGGCACGGTCTTGCCGTCCTCCAGGCCGATCCGCCGGGAGAAGAAAATCTGCACCTCGGCCGGGAACCCGAAGTCGAAAAGCCCGGCATTCTCCAGGAAGAACTCCCGCTTCTCGGGAAAGAACAGTGCGAAACGGGTGAGGTTGATCTGCTGCTGATCCACCTCCGTCTCGGCGAAGTCGGTGTTGAGCGTAAAGTCGGCCGTCAAGGCCGGCGTGATCCCCCACTTGACGTCGAGGCCGGTGCGGCCGAAATCGTCCGAGTCTGCATCCGGTTCGGCAGAACGACGGTGCTCCACGAGCCCGTGCGGAAGGATCTGCAGTGACGCTCCTCCCCGCACCCCCTCCAGGCTTACCGGCAGGGCCCGCGATAGAGCCTTCTCGTCGCCGTAGTCGCGAGAAACAGGAGGCAGGTACGCCTCCTCGTTTCGCCGGCGGATGAGGCGGTGGAAGTTGAATCCGAGCGTGACGACCGGAGCGTCTGAGAAACGCAGGTTGAACAGCGGGATGCGCATCTCGGCCGTCCACCCCTCTGCTCCGATCCGGCTGCGGGCCTCCCAGACGCCATCCCAGGCCGTGTCGAAGATCCTTCCTTCGTTGAAGATCTGGGCGTCGAACTGGGCTCCGAGCGGGTTCGTGGCGAACCAGAAACCATCGCGCCCCGTGCGGCCTGAGTCGATGGCTACGGCGAAGAGATCGTCCGCCAGCAGCATGAAATCGTCACGCGCGAGCGTGCGCGCCAGGACCCGATCAGGTTTGCGGTCCCCGCAGATCACTCCCAGGTAGAGGTTCTCGTCGTCATACAGGATTCGCACTTCGGTCAGCTCGCTTATCAGTGCTCCCGGTTGAGGGACTTGCTGCACGAACCCGGTGAGCCGAGGGGCGTCCCCCCACGGTTTATCGTTCAGGATGCCGTCGAGATGGATGGCGCTCTCGGCCCGGGCGGCGCGCTTCGCGCCAGGATCGATCCGCTGGGGGAGCCGGGGCGAGGGTCGGATCATCACAGGGACGGGCGGCGGCGCGGCGGCGGGTGGCACCGGGGCGGGCGCAGCGAACGGCACACCCGCCAGAATCGGCCACAGGGCGCACCCCAGCATGGCTGACCGGAGTGAGGCCGTCCTCCGGGTCTCCATCCGGCCACGCTCAGGGGCAGGGACTGGCGTTGCGCCGCAGCGCCCCCGAGGAATCGAAGCCGAGGGCCCCCTCCAGGACAGGGGTGCGTCCCGTGATCAGGTAGAAGAAAGCGTCCCCCAATGCCGGGATCGCGATCTCCTGAGGGACCGAGTAGCCGGGCAGGCCGGAAAGTGCGCAGGTCCCGTAGGATCCGAGAGGGAGGTCGCTCCGGACGCTGCCGCGGTACAGATTGTACGAGTCGAACGGGCTGCACGACGACCAGGAGATCGACGTCGCGTCGAGGCTCAGCCGCGCGCAGAAGGGGGAGAGGACGGACGTCTTGCCGCTACCGGGACCGGCGTCCCGGCTGTAGACCTGTCCTGCGATCCCGTCGGACAGGCCGCCCACTCCGGCGACGTCACCGCCGGCCACCGACTGGCCCAGCTGGACGTCCTGCCCCTCCCCGACTGCTGTCGCCCGGGGAAGCGGCCCGATGCGCGGCCCACCCTGGAACAGGTAGATCTTGCCGGCACCGGGGTTGAGGCCGTCGCCGTAGAAGTGCGCCGCTGTCCAGAAATCGGCCCGGCCGTCGCCGTCCACGTCGCCTCCGGGGGCGATCGCCCAGCCCGACTGGCTGTTGGTCTGCTCACCGGGCAGGAAAGCGTCCCGTGCGGCGTCCATCGGGCTGCCGCCGAAGTAGATCGAGGTCGTGCCCGCCGCGCTCAGGACCGTCCCGCCGGCCACCGGATCGGCGTAGATGGCGCCGACCGCGACATCGGCCCGCCCGTCGCCGTTGACGTCCCCGATGCCGGCCACCGTGTTGCCGAACCAGTCGTTGGCAGCGTCGCCGTCGAGCACCACGTCGGGCGTGGCGTCCATCGGCCAGCCACCCCGGTACACGTAGGCCCTGCCACGCGCGTAGGAGGCGCCCGTGCAAAGGATGTTGTCGACACAGTGCAGGCGCGCGCCGACCAGAACGTCGGAGCGCCCGTCGCCGTCAACGTCTCCGGCCCCCGCAACGGACCAGCCGAATTGGTCGTCGTGCATCTCGCCAACCAGGATGACGTCGGGCACGTTGTCCAGGGGAGGGCCGCCAAGGAACACGTAGGCGGCGCCGGCCGCGCTTCCGCCGCGGTCGTTGTAAGGCGCCCCGACCGCGACGTCGGCATATCCGTCGCCGTTCACGTCGCCCACGCCGGCGACCGAGTTACCGAACCAGTCATTGGCCGCTTCGCCCAGGAGGACGACATCAGGGCTGCCGTCCATGGCCGATCCGCCGAGATAAATGAAGGCGGCACCGGCCGCGTTCGCCCCGAGGCTGCTCAGCCGGGCGCCGACGATCACGTCGGCGTAGCCGTCACCGTTCACGTCGCCGGCGCCGGCCACCGACACGCCGAACTGGTCGTTCGTCGCCATCCCCGTCATGGTCACGAAGGGGGTGGCCGAAGGCCGCGCCCCTCCCAGGTAGACGTACGCCTTGCCGGCGTCCTTTGCCGCGCTGTCGTTGTATATCGCCCCGACGATCAGGTCTTCGACGCCGTCGCCGTTGACGTCGCCCGCGCCGGCCACCGACCAGCCAAAGTTGTCGTCGGCCGCCTCGGCCAGGAAGTCGGTCTGCGCTTCGGCGAGCGCCTGCCGGACCTGGGACACGGCGGGCCGGGCCGACACGGCCGCGATGACAAACAATGCAGCGGACCAACCTGCGATCACACGCGCCTTCGCGCCGCGCCCGTGCATCGCCCGCCGGAGGATCATCGCTCGCGCCAGAAGACATACAGCGTGTAGCCGAACAGGCCCAGGAGGGGCGCGGCGTACAGGAGCACGTGCCCCGGAACGGTCATCCGAGACGAGTACATCGCCCGCACCGCCTCGAAAGCCGGCTTCGGGTTGCGGTCCGACGTCACGATGCCGTAGTGCTCCTCCGGGTCGAGGTCGTGCGTCCTCTCATCGTCGGGGGCGTAGTGGCGCTGCCAGAAGTCCCCGGCCTCGATCGGGTTGTCATAGTTCTTCCACCACTCGTCCGCGAACTCGAACACCACGCCGCCCGCCGTGCGGCTTCGGATTTCCTCCCACGACTCGCGCAGCACCCGCACTTGCTTCTCCTCCGTCGCCTCGAGCGAGTTTTGGCCGAACTCGGTGATGAGCAGGGGCCGGCCGGCGGCGATCGGTGTCAGGATCCTCTCGATGTAGCTGCCGTAGCCGGCGACCACCACCTCGCGCGGCCAGGCGGGGTAGAGGTTGAAGCAGGCGATGTCCATGTAGGGCAGGGTCAGGTGCTTTGTCGGCGGCCAGTTGGCGTGGCCGACCGGCACATCGGGAGCGACCCGTTTCACCTCGTCGTACAGCGACCGGATGCGGGCGTCGAGGAACTCGACGCCGCGCGCCTTCAGGAGCCACTCGAGGACTTCATTGCCGAGGAGAATGGCCAGCAGGTTGGGCTCGCGGGCGACCGCGGCGGCCGAGCGCGTGATTTCGGCGGAGCGTTCGCGGAACAGCGCATCGTCGCCGATCGATTGCCAGTTGACGTAGTAGCTGTGGATGACCATCAGTCCGAAACGGCGCGCCATCGGGAAGATGGACGGGGGGGCGTCGTGCACCAGAATGGTGTTGGCCCCAAGCCCCTGGATCATGGCCAGGTCGCGCGACAACGTCGCCTCGTCCGGCCAGGCGTAGTCCTTGGTCGGCCCGGTCCCCGGCAGCCAGGGGCTGTAGTGGAT
>JACOUZ010000092.1 GCA_016177515.1 Acidobacteriota bacterium | reverse complement strand
CTTCTCGCCAAGGCCAGGAGGGAGTTCGAGAAGTCCCTCGAGCTCATGCCGTCCCACGCCGAAGCCAGATCCTCCCTCAAAGAGCTGGAAAAAGAAAAGCACTAGGAGTGTGTCCGAGTCATGGCATGGGTCGCGTTCGTGGCGCCGCGGGGTCGGATGCGGCGGGCCTGAACCGCGCACAGGGTGCGTCGTTGACACCAGACCCCCTCGTGCTATAATGCGCCGTCCTCCTGGATAGAAGCGTCATGTTCATAGAAACAAAGGAGATAGGGCCCGAGGGACTGGCCGTCAGCCGCTCGATCGACGGTTTCCGCCTGCCGTTGAGCGGCGAGGAGGCGATCCGGATCGACCGAGTGCAATTGAACGGTGAGTTGCGGAAGGAAAACGACGGCGTCGCGTTCGCCGGCCGGATCGAAACCCGGGCCACCCTGGCTTGCAGCAGGTGCCTGGAGGAGTACATTCTGCCGCTCGACCTGCCATTCGATCTGTTCTACACGACCGGGCCGGACACTCCGCCGGGGGGCGAGAGACGGCTCGACGGGGAGATGGTGACACGGGTTCACATGGAAGGCAGCCGCATTGATCTCCGCCCGCTCCTGTCGGAGCAGGTGTACCTGGGTCTGCCGCTCAAGCCACTGTGCCGTCCGGACTGTCTCGGACTGTGCCCCCGGTGCGGAACCTACCTGAACACGGACGCCTGCACATGCGCGGAGGAGAGGACCGAGGATCCTCGCCTCCGGATCCTGAAGAGCCTCCTCTAGAGCCATAAGGACAGACCGATGCCGAATCCGAAACGCCGTCACTCGCGCGCGCGCCGGGACAAGAGGCGCGCCCACGATGCTCTCACCCGCCCGATCCTTTCGAAGTGCCCGAACTGTCACGAGGCCAAGCTGCCTCACCGGGTCTGCCCGCATTGCGGCCACTATAAGGGGAGGGAGGTCATCGAGGTCGGGGAGGTTTGAGGCGGGTGAGACCCTCCTTGGCGGGTCTCTCCGATCCGCGCGGCGGCACACGTACCGCGCCTCACGCTTCCCGGGGCCCCGTCCGATCCGGCGTGCGACCCCGGGAAGGATCATCGAGTGGAGATTAAGATCGCGATCGACGCGATGGGGGGAGATTTCGCTCCCTCCCATCCGGTCGCCGGGGCGGTCCTGGCGGCCCGGGAGTACGGGGCGCACCTGATCCTGGTGGGGCGGCGCGACGCCATCGAGCGGGAGCTCGCCAAGCACCGCGCCCACGGACTGCCGATCGAGATCGTCCATGCCAGCGAGGCGGTGGCCATGGACGAGTCTCCGGTGACGGCCTTCCGCCGCAAGAAAGACTCCTCCATCCGCGTGGCGGCGACGCTGGTGCGGGACGGTCGGGCGGCCGGTGTGGTCAGCGCGGGCAATACGGGCGCCGTCATGACCACCGTCAAGATGATCTGCGGCGTCCTGGAAGGCGTCGAGCGACCGGCGCTGTGCGCGGTGGTGCCGAGCCTGAAGGGCGCCTCGGTCTGGCTGGACATCGGGGCCAACATCGACTGCCGTCCGGAGCACCTTGTGCAATTCGCCATCATGGGGCACCTCTATTCCCGCGAGGTGATGGGTGTGCGGAATCCGCGCGTCGGGCTGATGAGCATCGGGGAGGAGGACAGCAAGGGGAACGAGGTGACGCGCGAGGCCTTCCGCGTCCTCAAGGAAACCCCGCTGAACTTCATCGGCAACGTCGAGGGGCGCGATATCTTCAACGGCAAGGCTGACGTCATCGTCTGCGACGGGTTCATCGGCAACGTATCGCTCAAGGCGGTGGAGAGCGCCGCGGAGGCCATCCTGCATTTCATGAAGGAAGAGATCTCCAAGTCCCTCCTGGCGAAGATGGGCTACGTGCTGGCGCGACCGGCGTTCCGCAGTTTCCGCAAGAAGGTCGACTATGCGGAGTACGGGGGCGTGCCGCTCCTGGGGGTGCGCGGGGCGGCCATCATCTGCCACGGGGGGTCCTCGGTGCGCGCCATCAAGAATGCCGTGCGCGTGACCCTGGACTTCGTGCGCAATCGGGTGAACGATCGGATTCATGAAGAGATCCTCACCATCGCGGCGGCCCGCGGGACAGGGGCCGCGCCCCCGGCGGGGACCAGGGTGGCGGCGGAAGGGACCGATGATGCGAGGTGAAAGGCGCGCCGTCATCCGGGGAACCGGCTCGTCCCTGCCCGACAAAGTCCTGACCAACCTCGAGCTCGAGCGGATGGTCGACACGTCCGACGACTGGATCACCTCGCGCACCGGCATCCGTGAGCGGCGCGTCGCGCGAGAGAACGAGTACATGTCCCAGTTCGCGACGCGGGCGGCGGAGCGGGCGCTGGAGTCGGCCGGCCTCCCCGCCTCCGGCGTGGACCTGATCGTCTGCGCCACGGTCACCCCCGACATGCCGATCCCGGCGACCGCCTGCATCGTGCAGAACAACCTCGGCGCCGCCGGCGCCGCCGCCTTCGATCTGGCGGCCGGCTGCTCCGGGTTCATCTATGCCCTGGCTGTGGCTGAGCGCTTCGTGGCCGCGGGGGACTACCGCGCGGTCCTGGTGATCGGCGCCGAGCTGCTCTCCAAGTTCACCGACTACCGCGACCGCACGACGTGCGTCCTGTTCGGAGACGGCGCCGGAGCGGTCCTGCTGACTCCCGGGGAGGCCCCGTACGGAGTGCTCGCCACCGAGATGCACGCCGACGGCAGCATGGCTGACTTCATATACGTTCCGGCGGGAGGCACGCGCGAGCCGGCCTCCGAGCTCACCGTCGCCGAACGGCGGCATTACATCCGCATGCGGGGAAACGAGACCTTCAAAATGGCGGTGCGCTCCATGGAGGAATCGTCGCGCGCCGTGCTGCAGAAGGCCGGACTGACGCCCGCCGACGTGAACCTCTTCCTCCCACACCAGGCGAACCGACGGATCATCGACGCCGTCGGCACCCGGCTCGGGCTGCGCGAGAACCAGGTCTACATCAACATCGAGCGCGTCGGGAACACGTCGGCCGCCTCGATTCCCGTCGCACTGGACGAGGCGGTGCGCCAGGGCCTGGTGCGCCGGGGAGACAACCTCCTGTTCGCGGCTTTCGGCACGGGGTTGACGTGGGGCGCGGCCGTCTGCAAGTGGGGCTCTTGACCCCGCGCCGCCGGGTCGGCCTGGTGTTCCCCGGGCAGGGGTCGCAGGCCGTCGGGATGGGCCGCGCCCTGTTCGACGCCGTTCCGCAGGCGCGCTCGGTATTCGAGCGTGCCGACCGGGCGGCCGGCTTCGCGCTCGGGCGCACCTGCTTCGAAGGCCCGGAAGAGACCCTGCGCCTGACGGCCGTGACGCAGCCGGCGATCCTCGCCACCAGCATCGCCTGCTTCGAGGCGCTCGCCGCTCGCGCCCCTTCGGAGTGGCGCCGGGGGATCGTCTGCGCCGCCGGGCATTCGCTCGGCGAGTACTCGGCGCTGGTGGCGGCCGGGGCGCTGGATCTGGAGGACGCCGTGCGGACCGTGCGGCGCCGCGGCGAGTACATGCAGGAAGCGGTGCCGGTCGGCCAGGGGGCCATGGCGGCCGTCCTCGGGATGCCGCTCCGGGACGTGGAGGCGCTGTGCCGGGAAGCGGCGGAGTCTGAGGTTCTGTCTCCGGCGAACCTGAACGCTCCGGACCAGACCGTGGTGTCGGGCGGCACCGCGGCGGTCCATCGGCTCGCGGCCCTCGCCAGGGAGCGGGGCGCCAAGCGAGCCCTGATCCTGCCGGTGAGCGCGCCGTTCCATTGCGAGCTGATGGCGCCGGCGCAGGAGCGCTTGGCGAAAGACCTGGAAAGGCTCCGGATTCGGGACGCGCAGATCCCCGTCGTCCTGAACGTCAGCGCCTGCCCGGAGACCCGGGCGGAGACCCTGCGGCGGGCCCTGATCGAGCAGGTGACCCGGCCGGTCCGCTGGGTCGAGAGCGTGATCCGCATGAAAGACCTGGGCGTCGGGGTCCTGGCGGAAATCGGGCCGGGGCGCGTTCTCTCGGGACTGGCGAAGCGGATCGTCCCGGGGATGCCCCTCCTGAGTGTCGAGGACCTGGCGTCGCTCGAGAGCGCCGGCGAGGCGCTCGGTATGGCCCGCGGGGAAACCGCATGAGCTCGGGGGCGTTGTCCGGCCGGGTCAGCCTGGTGACCGGCGCCTCGCGCGGCATCGGGCGTGTCATTGCGCTCGCCCTGGCGGATGCCGGCTCCGATCTGGTGCTCTCGGCGCGCCGGATGGAGGCGCTGGAGAACGTCGCGAGGGAGTGCGAGACCAGGGGGGTGCGGGCCCGCCCTGTGGTGATCGATCTGGCCGCAGCCGCCTCGATCGGGGTCGGGGCGGAACAGGCACTGAAGGAGTTCGGGCGTCTCGACCACCTCGTGAACAACGCCGGCGTGACGAGCGACGGGCTTCTCCTGCGCATGAAACGCGAGGAATGGGAGCGGGTCCTGACCGTGAACCTGACGGGGGCCTTCGAGATGACGCGGGCCGCTCTGCCGGTCATGGTGCGCGCGCGCTACGGACGGATCGTGAACATCAGCTCGGTCGTGGCCCTGATGGGCAACCCCGGCCAGGCCAATTACTGCGCCGCCAAGGCCGGCCTCGTCGGGTTCACCAAGTCGCTGGCCCGCGAGGTCGCTTCGCGCTCCATCACGGTCAACGCAGTGGCCCCCGGATTCATCGACACCGAGATGACACGTGCGCTCCCGGGGGAGGCGCGCGACAGGATGGCCGGGCTCATCCCCCTGGGCCGTCTGGGGAAGCCCGAGGACGTGGCGGCCGGTGTGGCCTTCCTGCTGGGCCCCGGAGCCGCCTACATCACCGGTGAAATCCTGAACATCAGCGGCGGTCTTTACATGTGACGGTGCGCGAACAATAATCAGGCGGCCGCGGCGGGGCAACCGACAGCGCCCGGCGGCCCATTCGGAACATCGGAGAGCCGGGACAGGGCCCCAAGGAGGACCGCAGAATGGCGCAGAGCATTGAGGACAAGGTCAAATCCATCATCGTCGAGCAGCTTGGTGTCGATCCCGAGGAGGTCACCGCAGACGCCTCTTTCGTGAATGACCTGGGCGCCGATTCCCTCGACACTGTCGAGCTGGTGATGGCCCTGGAGGAAGCGTTCAAGATCGAGATCAGCGACGAGGACGCCGAGAAGATCCACACTGTCGGCGACGCCGTCAAGTACATCCAGACGCACGCCTGATCGCACCGCGCCGGGGCGGGACGGACATGGAACGACGCGTCGTCATCACCGGGGTCGGGATGGTGTCTCCCCTCGGGATCGGCAACCAGGAGAACTGGGACGGGCTGATTCAGGGAAGGTGCGGGATCGGTCCCATCACGCGCTTCGACGCTTCCGACTACCCCTGCCGCATCGCCGGTGAAGTGAAGGGCTTCAGGCCCGAGGACTGGGTCCCGAAAAAAGACGTCAAGAAGATGGACCTGTTCATCCACTACGCCATGGCCGCATCCGAGATCGCCATGCGCGACGCGGCGTTCCAGGTGGCTTCGTCCGAGGCCGACCGGGTCGGTGTCTTCATCGGCTCGGGCATCGGCGGGCTTCCCTCGATCGAGAGGCAGCATGCCATCCTGCTGCGCGAGGGGCCGCGGCGCGTGTCGCCCTTTTTCATCGTCGGACTCATCGTCAACATGGCCTCGGGACAGGTTTCCATACGCTACGGCGCCAAGGGGCCCAACCAGGCCGCCTGCACGGCATGCGCCACCGGCACCCACGCGATTGGCGACGCCTTCGAGATCATCAAGCGCGGCGACGCCGACGTGATGATCGCCGGGGGATGCGAGAGCGTGATCGCGCCGCTGTGCGTGGGCGGGTTCTCCGCCATGCGCGCCCTGTCCACGCGCAACGACGACCCTGGAGGGGCCTCGCGCCCCTTCGATGCCGGGCGTGACGGGTTCATCATCAGCGAGGGTGCCGGCGTGGTCATCCTGGAAGAGCTGGGCCACGCCGTCCGCCGCGACGCCAGGGTGTACGTCGAGATCGCCGGGTACGGCACTTCGGGAGACGCCTTCCATGTCTCCGCGCCATCGGAGGACGGCGACGGTCCGGTGCGCGTCATGCGGCGGGCGATCCGGGACGCCGGCATCGAGGCCTCGGAGATCGACTACGTCAACGCGCACGGCACCTCGACGCCCCAGGGTGATGCGGTCGAGACGCGGGCCATCAAGGCGGTGTTCGGCGAGCGGGCCCGCACGATCGCGGTGAGCAGCACCAAGTCGATGACCGGCCACCTTCTAGGGGGGGCTGGAGGGTTGGAGACGGCCATCGTGGCCCTGGTAGTCGAGCGCGACCTCGTGCCGCCCACGATCAACTACACGACTCCCGACCCGGAGTGCGATCTGGACTACGTGCCAAACGAGGCCCGCCGGATGAAGGTACGCTACGGGCTCAACAACTCGTTCGGGTTCGGGGGCACCAACGCCGCTCTGGTCCTGAAGAAGTACGAGAATTAGGGGGCCGCGGGCGCGGGCCCCATCCCTTCCCGGCTCTTCAGACTTCGTCGAAGATCGAATCGTTCAGGCAGTTCAGCTTCTGCTCGTACGATTCGGGGTACGCGAACCACGTCGCCGCGGCGGCGCTGCTGATCAGGGCGTTGCCGTCCTGCGGGGTGAAGCAGAAGCCGACCACCTCGGTGCCCTTGTGGACGGTCAGGGTCGGCACGACCAGGACCCCCTGGTTCAGGATGCGGCCGTAATGCCCGTAGTCCCGGCCGAAGGAAAAGACGGAATTGGCCGACTGCTTGTAGGTCAGGGCCATGCGGTCGTCCTGCTTCAGCCGAGCCAGGATCTCCTCGACCGAGGTCGGCTTGCGCAGGCGGATGTCGAAGTGGATCGCGTGCATGTACTGGCTGTTGACCTTGAGCGCCGAGGAGAAGAGGTTCAGGTCGTGGCCCAGGGTGTTGAACAGGTGCCAGGCGTCACGGGCGTGGTGCGTGCCGAAACGCTCGTCCTTGTGCCGGTTCACTTGAGGGGACGGAACGAACGAACCGTCCTGGCTGATGTCGTTGGCGCGGCGGATGCAGGTGAACCTTGCCTCGGCCAGGTTGGCGGGGCCGCCGTCGCGCAGGCCGATCAGGTCGATCAGGACCGCCAGGTTGTGGGTGTTGCAGGACACCACCTGCACGAACTGGTCGACGCCGTGCTTGAGGGTGCGGTCGTTGATCCCCCGGGCGTACATCTTGCCGAACCCGAACTCCGAGCCCTGGGCGATGAACCCCAGCGTGTTGTGGGCGTACTTCTCGTAGATTTCCTTCTTGTTCTGCAGCCCCACGTCCGACGGCGTGCAATCGACCACCACCGTGGCCTGCCGGAGCGCCTCATGATGCTCGTAGGTCGGCTCGATGCCGATCTCCCGGAAGCCGCGCCGGGCCGATTCGTCGCAGGCCAGGCGTGCGCCCCGCTTCAACAGGTTCACCACCTTGGACCGATCCGTCAGCAGGGGAGTGCGCTTGTGAAAAGTGACCTCGTCGAATCCGAGGAGCTCCTTCCGGTCGGCGAACAGGCCGATCAGGGGCTCGCCGATGGTTCCGGTGCCGATGATGTGAATGACCTTTTTCGACGCCATGCAGGTCTCCTGTCCGATGCCGAAAGATACCATCCCGCGCTGCCCCGGTCAATCAGGAGAAACCTCCGAAACCGCCGGATTCACCCCCGGGCCGGTTTTCTTGACAGGGCAGGACCCATCTCCTAGAATGGCCGCGATTTGCGGCTTTGACGCGAGCGTCCCCGCGCGCCTCTGCGGGGCGCGGAGGACGAGGTTGAACCAGCGCGAACCGCCCCGTCCTGCCCTCCCGGTCGGTGAACTTCTTTCCGAGAGCCTGCCGGATCTCGCCCTGCGCCTGGCCGGCGGAAAGGCGGGCCTCAAGCGGGACATTTCTGTCGCGGTCCCCGAGCGGCCGGGCCTGGCCCTGGCCGGCCATCCCGAGACGCTGCAGGCCGGGGCCGTCCAGGTGCTCGGGAAGAAGGAGGTCGTCTACCTCGCGCAGCTCCCGGCCGCGCAGCGGCGGCTGCTCCTCGACCGCCTCGGAGGGGCGCCGATCGCCTGCCTGCTCCTGGCCCACGGGAGCCCTCCCCATGCCGATCTGCTGGAGGCCTGCGAGCGCCACGGCTTGGCGCTCCTGGTCACGTCCCGCCCGGCGGAGCGCGCCATCGAGGTTCTGGGGCGCCACCTCGAGGAGAGGCTGGCTCCCACGATCACGCTGCATGGCACGCTCATCGACATCTACGGGGTGGGCGTGCTGATCCTCGGGGAGAGCGGCGTCGGCAAGAGCGAATCGGCGCTCGAGCTGATCCTGAGGGGACACCGGCTGGTGTCCGACGACACGGTGACCATCCGGCGGGTCGGATCGCTGCTCAATGGCACCGGTCCGGAAGTGAGCCGCTATCACATGGAGCTGCGCGGCCTCGGGATCATCAACATCAAGGACCTGTACGGCGTGGCGGCGGTGCGCGAGCGCAAGGACCTGGACCTGGTGGTCAAGCTCGACGCCTGGCAGGAGGACAAGGAGTACGATCGCCTGGGGCTCGACGAGAAGATGTACTCCATCCACGGCGTGGAGCTGCCGTTCATCGAGATGCCCGTCGGCCCCGGGAGGAACCTGTCGATCCTGCTGGAAGTGGCGGCCCGGCACCACCTGTTGAAGCGACGGGGCTACCACGCCGCCCGCGAGCTCGCGGGCCGCATCCACGACGCGCTGGGGAGGAAAGGGTGAGCGCCCGCGAAGGCACCCCGGAGCGGGATCTCGAAATCGTCGTCATCACCGGACTCTCCGGATCGGGCAAGACCCTGGCGATCCGCGCCTTCGAGGACATGGGCCACTTCTGTGTCGACAACCTCCCGGTGGCGCTCATCCCGGTGTTCGCCGACCTGTGCGCGGGGCGCTCCGACGTCACGCGCGTCGCCCTGGTGGTGGACATCCGCGAGGGCACGTTCCTGAAGGAATTCCCGGCCATCTTCGACGACCTGCGCCGCACGCGAGGTCGCCGCGTGCGCCTGCTCTTCTTCGAGGCGGAGGACGATGCCCTCATACGCCGCTTCTCCGAAACCCGCCGCCCGCACCCCCTGGCCGCCGGCGGGCCGCTCGAGGAAGGCATCCGGCGCGAGCGCCTGGCCCTGGCCCCGCTGCGCGATCGGGCCGATCTGATCATCGACAGCAGCCGCTTCAACGTCCACGAGCTGCGCCGTTACATCCAGGATCACTTCGCTCCCCATCCGGGGTCCCAGTCGATCGGCATCGCGATCGTCTCCTTCGGTTACAAGCACGGCGTGCCGCCCGAATCCGACGTCCTGTTCGACACGCGCTTCCTCCCGAACCCGTTCTTCGTGGACGGTCTCAGGGGCAGGAGCGGCCTCGACCCCGAGGTGCGGGCGTATCTCGAGGCGCTGCCGGTCTACCACGAGTTCCACCGGCGCATCGTCGATCTCCTGGTTTTCCTGATCCCGGAGTACATCCGCGAAGGGAAGAGCTATCTCACCGTGGCGATCGGCTGCACCGGGGGCCGGCACCGGTCGGTGGTCATGGCGGCGGCCGTCGAGGCGGCGTTGCGCGGCAACGGCTACGAGGTGAAGGCCTCGCATCGTGACCTGGAGAAGGAGTGATGGTCCTGGTGGCGGAAGCCGCGGGCGAGACACGCTTCGGCGTGCTGGTCGTCACCCACGGGGGGCTGGCCTTCGAGCTGGTGCGGGCCCTCGAGAGGATCGTCGGCAAGGTGGCAGGCCTGAAGGCCCTGACCATCGGATGGGACGACGACCTGCCGGCCGCCCGGCGTGCGGTGGAGGAGGCGATTGCGGAAATCGATCCCGGGGGTGGCGTGCTGATCATGACCGACATGTTCGGGGGCACCGCCACCAACGTCACCCTGGCCTTCCTTCGGGAGGGGATCGAAATCGTCACGGGCGTGAACCTGCCGATGCTGATCAAGTTCGCCAACATCCAGGACAAGTGCGGGCTCCAGGAGGCCGCAGTCCGGATCAAGGAGCAGGGGCAGAGATCCATCGCGATCGCGACCGAATACCTGGGGCCGTCGGGGCGTCCGTGAGGAGGGGGACGGCGTGATCCAGCATGAGGTGGTGGTCAGGAACACGCTCGGCCTGCACGCGCGGGCCGCCGCGCGCTTCGTTCAGGTGGCGAGCCGCTTCAAGAGCCGGATCCTCCTGGAGCACGAGGGGCGCACCGCGGACGGCAAATCGATCCTCGGGCTTCTGGCGCTGGTCGGGGGCCAGGGCGCGCGGTTGACGATCCGCGCGGACGGATCGGATGAACAGGAGGCGCTGCGCTCCCTGATCGAGCTGGTGGAGGCGTGCTTCGGGGAGGAGCGTTGAAGGAGCCGGCCGGAACCGGGGACGGGACGATCAGGCTGCGCGGGGTGGGCGTGTCGGGGGGGATCGCCATCGGGCGGGCCCTCGTCCTGGAGGGCCCGGACGTCGCCATCTTCCGCCTGGATCTTCCTCCCGGAAAGGCCGACGGCGAGGTCGCCCGGTTCCAGCGCGCGGTCCGGCGGGCGTGGCGCCAGCTGCGGGACCTGAGGGACCGTGTCAGGAACGAAGCCGGCGAAGCCTACGGGCGCGTCTTCGAGGCGCAGATCCTCATCCTCAGGGACCGCGCGTTGCACCAGGAGACCGCTTCGCTCATCCGCCGGGAGCACGTGAACGCCGAATGGGCCTTCCACACGGTGGTCGGGCGGTACACCCAGGTGTTCTCGCAGCTCGGGGACCAGGCCCTGCGGGACCGGGGCACGGACATCGAGGACGTGGAGGCCCGCGTGCAGGCGATCCTGACCGGCAGCCGGAAGCGCCACGACCTGTCGGAGCTCACGGAGGACGTCATCGTCGTCAGCGCCACTCTGTGCCCTTCCGATGCGGCCGGACTCAACCGCGAGCGCGTCATCGGGCTGGCGATTGACGGCGGCGGCCCGACATCTCACACCGCCGTCATCGCCAGCGCCCTGGGCATCCCGGCGGTGGCCGGTCTCAGGGATGCGAGCACCCGGGTCCGCACCGGCGACTTTCTGGTCCTCGACGGGTCGGAGGGGGTGCTGTTGAACAACCCCGGGGAGGAGGAGACGGCCTCCTGGCGCGATCGCCGCACCCGGCTGGCCCAGCGCGAACTCGATCTCATGATGCTGCGCGATCAGCCCGCGGTGACGCAGGAGGGGGTGCGGGTTCGACTGCAGGCCAACATCGAGCTCGTGGAGGAGTTGCTGGCGGCGCGCCGCTTCGGGGCGGAGGGGATCGGGCTGTATCGCTCGGAGTTCCTGTACGTTCGCAAGGCGCCCGGCTTTCCCGATGAAGAGGAGCACTACCGCACCTACCGGGAGCTGGCCGAGAACGCGCTCCCGAACGAGGTCGTCATCCGCACGCTCGATCTCGGGGGGGAGAGGTATGTCTCCACCCTTCTGGAGCGCCGGGAGCCCAATCCCGTCCTCGGCCTTCGCGGCATCCGGCTGTGCCTCAGGCGGGAGGACATGTTCCGCACGCAGATCCGGGGAATTCTCAGGGCTGCGGCGCACGGCAAGGTGCGCATGATGTTCCCGATGATCAGCGTGCTCGACGAGCTCCGGCGCGCCCGCGCCATCGTGAACGAGGTGAAGCGGGATCTTCTGGCGCAGAGAGTCCCGTGCGATCCGGACGTGCCTGTCGGGATCATGATCGAGGTGCCTGCTGCGGCGCTTACGGCGGATCTCCTGGCGCGCGAGGTCGATTTCTTCTCGATCGGCACGAATGATTTGATCCAGTACGCCCTGGCCATCGATCGGGGGAACGAGTCGGTCGCCTATCTGTACCAGCCCCTGCATCCGGCCATCCTCGGACTCGTCCGCCGGGTGGTGGATGCGGCGGAGAGGGCCGGCGTGCGGGTGTCGGTCTGCGGGGAGATGGCGGCCAGCCCGGTGGCCGCCGTCATGCTTGCCGGACTGGGAGTCACCGAGCTGAGCATGAACCCGGCCGCCATCCCGCCGGTGAAGCAGGTGATTCGCGCCATCCGCATGGCCGACGCGCGCGCCCTGGTCGAAGAGACCCTGCGCCTCGACACGCCCGCGGCGATCGAGGCGCTGGCTCGCAGGCGCGTGTCGGAGCTGGTGCCCGCCGAGCCGGCGGCGGCCCTGGGGAGCCGCCCGTGAGCGTTACGCGGGTGCCGAAGCCGTGGGGCGAGGAGATCCTGTTCGCCCATACTGATCGCTACGCCGGCAAGGTCCTCCTGATTCGCGCCGGGGAAGCGCTCAGCCTGCAATACCACGAGCGCAAGGACGAGAGCCTCTACCTGTTCCAGGGTTCGCTCCGGCTGCGGCTGATTGACGGGCCGTCGGGCCGGGAAGTGGACAGGCGGCTCGAGCCCGGAGACGCCGTGCGGCTCCCGCCCCGGGAGAGGCACCGGCTGGAAGCTGTCACCGACTGCGTG
>JACOUZ010000068.1 GCA_016177515.1 Acidobacteriota bacterium | reverse complement strand
GTTCTACATCACCGACTACCAGCGCAAGGGATCGGGCACGTCCCTCCCCGATCACGGCGAGTCCGAAAAGAAGAAGGACGAGAAGGAAGCCGGCAAGGCGGCTCCGAAGACCGACAAGAAGGCCGGAAAAAAGGAGTGAGGCTCCTGGGGGCTACTCCCTGCTCTTGAGCCGGCGCGCGCCGCGATAGAGTCCCGCCCAGTACTCGTCATCCAGGTGATCGATCCGCACGACGGGTGATCGATAGGTCGTGGCGCTGACGAATCCGCCCGCTTCGAGCGCGATGCCGACGTGCGTGATGAGGCGCTCTTGCGGGCCGAAGAACACCAGGTCGCCCGCCCTCAGGACCTCTCTGCGGACCGGCGCGAGCCCCGGATCGGCGTGCTGCAGGTCGGCGTCGCGCGGCAGCAGGTGGCCGTGCAGACGGTAGACGATCTGGACCAGCCCCGAGCAGTCGAGGCCGAACGGGGTGGTCCCGCCCCACAGGTAGGGTATGCCGAGGAACTTCATCGCGGTCGAGGCGATGTCCTCGTGGTCGGCCACGGCTGCGCCGGCGGGCAGGAGGTCGCCACGCTGCGCCCAGCCCCTGCGGCCGTCGGGCAGGAGGACCCGCATCCAGTCGCCGGCTTCCTCCGTCACCTCGAGCGGCGACAGGAGAGGGGCCGCGCTGAGCGGCGAGGCCGAGGTGACGTCCCGCTCGCGGTAGATCTGGCAGATGAAGTTGCGAACCAGGAAGGCGCGGTGGGAGGCGGGGTAGACGCCGCCGCGCCCGGGCAGTGGCCGCAGGGCGACCGATCGAATCCAGCCGCGGTACCGGTCGGGCGTCTCGACCAGGCCGAAGCCGCGCGCTTCATCGAGGGCGGCGACGCTCGTCCCGAGCGTCGCCTGGCTGACCACGGGGGAAAGGGGGTCGGGCTTCGCGAACATGTTGGCCACCGGCGGGAGGACCACGGCGGCGCGGAGCGGAGGGGCCCCCGCGCGGCGCCGCAGGTCGGCCCGCCGGGCCGGCGTGAGGCTGCGCCTCTCGGGATGGGCCCCCAGAATCGCCGCGCCGCGCCGCCGGTTCTCCGGGACGACGCGGCGGCGCCTCCGGGGAGCCGCGCCGCGCCGTTTCACCTGGGGTTCTTCCGCCGGCCGCTCTTGCCCGCGCCCCTCGAGCGGCGGGTGGCCGGAGGCCGGCGCGGGAAGGCTCCGTCGAGATCGAGGGACTTCAGATAATCGCGGAAGGCCGCGCCCAGGTCGGGGCGGCGCAGGGCGAATTCCACCGTCGCCCGCAGGAATCCGAGCTTGTCTCCCGTGTCGTAGCGTTTGCCGGCGAAGCGGAAGCCGTAGATCCTGTGCCGGCGCAGCAGGGAGCGCAGGCCGTCGGTGAGCTGAATCTCCCCGCCGCGGCCGGCGGCGGTCTTCTCGAGCTGGCCGAAGATGTCGGGCGTCAGGATGTAGCGCCCGATGATCGCCAGGTCGGAGGGGGCCTCCTCGGGGGCCGGCTTCTCGACCAGATCGGTCACCTGGTAGAGCCGGCCGCCGGCCGGCCGTCCCGCGATGATGCCGTAGTCGGCGGTGCGCTCGCGGCTGACGCGCTCGACGGCGATGACCGGAGAACCGTGCTTCATGTAGACGTCGATCATCTGCCGCATCACCGGGACGCCGGCGTCGATCACGTCGTCGCCGAGGAAGACGGCGAACGGCTCGTCCCCCACGAGGTCCCGCGCCATCAGGATGGCGTGCCCCAGCCCGAGCGGCTCCTTCTGCCGCACGTAGGACACGCTGATCATGTCGGAGATCGATCGGACCTCCCTGAGCAGATCGAGCTTCGATCGGCGCTCCAGGAGCTGCTCCAGCTCGTAGGCGACGTCGAAGTGGTTCTCGATGGCGGTCTTGCCCCGGCCGGTGACGATGATGATCTTCTCGATCCCGGACGCGACCGCCTCCTCGACGACGTACTGGATGATCGGCTTGTCCACCAGGGGCAGCATCTCCTTCGGCTGCGCCTTGGTGGCGGGAAGGAATCGGGTGCCCAGGCCCGCGGCGGGGAAGACCGCCTTGCGGATGGGAGCGGGAGCCTTCATCGGGCCCGGATTATAGACCACAGCCGCTCGAGCAGCGGGAGCGGTCCGTCCCCGCCGCCTTCGAGGCCGTCACCCCGGCCGGCCTCGATCTGGTCGCGCAGGTGGCGCAGCCGGGCGTAGAAGCCGCCGGTGTGGAACGAGTGCAGAATCCCCAGCCGTTCGGCGTCGTCGTGGTGGCAGAACTCGTGCAGCAGGGTGTTGAGGAACGCCGTCGGGCGAACGACGTCGCCGCGCGCCGGCGTCCGGTTCGGCACGCGAATCCGGCCAAGGGGGCGGCCGCCGCGCGCCACCGCCGGGTCGCCGGGGGAGGGCGATCGCCTGCGGTAATCGCCCTGCAGGCTGTAGACGATGCGGCCGCCGCTCCGGCGGTGCGGCTGGTGCTCGTCCGGGACCACCAGCTCCGGGACGCCGATGCCCGTCTGGGCCGCGAGCACGGCCAGAAGATCCGCGCCAAGCCTGCGGCGGCTGAGGGCGTCGTGCGCGCGCAGCAGGCGCCCTGCGGCGAGGGCGGCCTCTTCCGGGTCGCGCAGCGGCAGCGTGCGGATACGGTTGCTGCGCCGGTAGTCGGCGCGCCGCGTTCTTGCCATGCCCGCGCATCATACATTAGACTCGCGGCCATGCTCGAAATGGCCTGGGTCCGCGATCATCTCGATGTCCTGGAGAAAGCGCTCCGCGATCGCGGCGCCGGAGTCGATCTCGGCGAATTCAAGCGCCTGGACGACGAGCGCCGGGGCGCGCTGCGCGAAGTCGAGCGGCTCAAGGCCTCCCGCAACAAGGTCTCGGAGCAGATCGCCGCCCTCAAAAAGGACCGGAAGGATGCCGCATCCCTGATCGAGGAGATGCGCGCCGTGGGCGACCGGATCAAGGTCCTGGACGCCGCGGTGGACGAGCGCGAGGCCGCCCTCGCGAGCTGGCTCCTGGCGGTTCCGAACGTGCCGCACCAGAGCGTGCCGGTGGGACACTCCCCCGGGGAAAACGTCGAGGTGCGGCGCTGGGGCCGGACGCCCGCCTTCGACTTCCGGCCGGCGGCGCACTGGGACCTGGGCGCGGCGCTCGGCATTCTCGACTTCGAGCGGGCCGCGAAGATCGCCGGGGCGCGCTTCGCCGTCTACATG
>JACOUZ010000087.1 GCA_016177515.1 Acidobacteriota bacterium | reverse complement strand
CGTCGCATCGGCGGAGTGGATGGTCTCCTCGACGCAGGTGCCGTTGGAGATGGCCCGGTAGGTCACCTTGACCGGCTGGCCTTCCTTGGTCTTGCCGGTCCAGGCGCCGACCAGAGTCTTCAGCCTAGCGAGGGCCGCGTCGCCCGCCGGCGTGTTCTTGATCATGAACTCCGGAGTCTGCTGGGCCGAGGCCTTTTCGGCCGGCGGGGCCCCGGCGGGCGAGCCGGCGTGCGCCGCTCCGAGGACGGCGCAGGCGAGACCGAACGCGATCAGGTGGCGCATCGTGCCTCCATGGCGCCCTGGTGGGGGCGCCGGGGTCGAAAGTTGCAGGGGACTCCGGGCAGTTCGCGCCCCAAAGGCGCGTGTGGCGGCAGGGCCCCCTCGAACCGGGCGTGCCGAGCGCCCGTTACTGGCCGGGGATTGTAGCGCGATCCGGCCTGCCCTGATCTCGCCGCAGCGATGATCCGGGCGTCCGCCCCTCCCACACTGCGTGCCGCGTAGACGACCTCGAGGAACGGCTCCCCGAGGACGTCCGGGTCCCGTGGCAGGTCGTTGCCATCGAAGACGACGAGAACGTCTTCACGCCTCGTCTCGTGGCCATTGATGCTCCCAATCCTCTCACCAGCGCAGGACGAGCCCCGGCACGGTCGCGAGAAACGCCCGGGCGTTCCCGGTGTCCACCCGGGCATCCACGTTGGTCGCCCGGCAGACAGAATCGCCCGTCACGGTGATGGCGGCGATCACCTCCCTGCCATCATCCAGCCGCAGGAAGTTCGGGCCTCCCGAGTCGCCGTAGCAGGTGCCGCCATCATCCCGGGCCAGGTTCTGCGACAGGACGACGTAGGCCGGGCCGAGCGCCAGGAACTCTGATTCGGCCGCGCGGCGGACGTAGGGATCGGTGAAGGCCGGCGGGCCGCCGCCGAACTCGATCTCCTGGCCGTAGCCGACCGCCGTGAACTTCCTCCCGTGGAGAGTGTGCGCGTCGTGCAGACGATCGAGAATCCCCGCCGGCGCCAGATCCGCGGGGGCCGGAAGCGGGCCCGTGGCCGTGGCCAGGTCGAGGATCAGCGCGGCGAGGTCGGCGTTCCCTTCGTTTTCTCCTTGCGGCCAGTTCCTGAAGTCGGGCCTGACGACGATGCTCCGGACCCGGACCCGCGGGTGATTTGGATCAGGCTCGGGCCAGTCCGGCCAGGCCGGGACCTCGAAGAGCGAATAATTCGTGTCGAAACTGACCCAGAGGATAGGCAGGTTCGGCTCCTCGCCGTAAACACAGTGGGCCGCCGTCAGGAAGACGTCCGGAGCGATGAGCGTGCCGGAGCAGAATCCCCAGTTGACAATGTAGGTGCCGAGCTCTGGATGGGGGAACTCCTGGCGGTACAGGATCAGGCCGACGCTCGGGTGCGTCCCGCCATCGGGCAGCCCGTTTGTGATGGCGGCGGACGGTGTGATGCCGGAGAGGACGAGGGCCAGGCAGAGAACGGATCGGGGCGCGAGCGATCTCATGGCGGGTGCCTCCTGTTCTCCAAAGAAGTACCGCGAGGCGTCCGGGACGGCAACCTCGAAGATCCGCTTCGGGGCCTCGGCGCGGCATCCACGCAGCGGCGCAGGCATGTCGCGGCACGCGGAGATCGGCGGGGTTTATCCGGCAGGGAGTATCTCTCTGTCCCCATTCCCCAGCTCGGCGTCGGATGGGGTGATGCGGCCGGCGGCGATCCGCGCCTCCTCCTCTCCCCCGACTCCGGCGAAGAGGACTTCCATCTCCCCTGCCTTCTGCGCGTCGGCATTCACCTGTTTCACCCTCGGCACGGCACGAACTCTTTTCTCCTTCGGTGATGCGGGCCTGGAACCCTCGCTCGACGTTGCGGCCGACGGGAGGTTCCTGGTCGTGCGGGAGCGCAGTGAAGACCCGCACCGTGGTCTCCTGCTCGTGGAAAACTGGCTCGAGGAGTTCTCGAAGCCATGACTCCCGACCCTGGCAATCGCAGCTTGATTCTCCTACTGGCCGGGCGCGGGCGCCGGCCGCGCCACAGACGGCGTCACTTCTCCGGGCGGATTCCCCCGCGGATTCCCTTGAGTGCCGGGGCGCGATTCCGGGCTAAGATGCGCACAATGCCAAATGGTATCCGGACGATATCCATTCTCGACCTAGTCTGGGCAACGCTCCTGACCACTGGCTGCGGCGGCCCCGAGGGGTCCGGGGCCGGTGGATCGGCTCCGGGAACGCATGGGGGGGCCGGCCACCCCGATCGTCCCGTTTTCACCGATGTCACGGATCAGGCGGGGGTCGGGTTCGTGCACCGCAAGCCCGTTTTCGAAGAGAAGGTGAGGAACATCGAGCCGTGGCTCGCGTCGGTGGGTGCGGCCGCGGCGGCAGGCGACTACGACGGCGACGGATACGTCGACCTGTACGTCACCAACTCGCGCCGCGGATACACCAATGCGCTGTACCACAACAACGGCGACGGCACTTTCACCGACGTCGCGGCCGCCGCCGGTGTGGCCTCCGTCAACGAGACCGATGGCCTGTCGATGGACGCCGTCTGGGGCGACTACGACAACGACGGTGACGAGGACCTCTACGTCGTCAAGTGGGGACGGAACCTTCTCTTCCGCAACGAGGGGAACGGACGCTTCACCGATGTGACCGGCGGGGCCCGGGTGGGAGACCGGGGCAACGGCAACGCCGCGATCTTCTTCGACTACGACAGAGATGGGTGGCTGGACCTTTACGTCGGCAACTACTTCCGCAGCATCGACCTCTGGCATCTGCCCGACACGCGGATCATGCACAACTCGTTCGAGAGCGCCCGGGATGGCGGGGCGAACGTCCTCTACCACAACAACGGCGACGGCACCTTCCGCCTCGTTTCGGAGGAGGCCGGCGTGGCCGACACCGGCTGGACGCTCGACGTGGGCGCGGCCGACTACGACAACGACGGCGACATGGACCTGCACGTCGCGAACGACTTCGGGCCGGACAAGATCTTCCGCAATGAAGGCAACGGCCTCTTCACCGACGTCTCGGCGGCGGCCATCGGAGTGGACACGCGCAAGGGGATGAACTCCGAGTTCGGCGACTTCAACAACGACGGCTGGCTGGACCTTTACGTCACCAACATCATGACGAAGGACTACCTCAAGGAAGGAAACATGCTGCTGCGCAGCAACGGCGACGGCTCCTTCACCGACATCGCGCCCGAGGCGGGCGTGGCCGACGGAGGGTGGGGGTGGGCGGCCAAGTTCTTCGACTGCGACCTCGACGGCGATCTCGACATCTACACGGTCAACGGCTTCGTCTCGCAGCGCCGCGGCGAGGAGTACTGGTTTGACCTGGCCACCGCCGTCACGGAGCCCGGCTTCGATTCCACCGACGCGCGGCAGTGGCCTGTCATCGGCGACCGGAGCCTGTCGGGCTACGAGAAGAACCGGTTCTTCCGCAACGAGGGGCGGGAGAGCTTCGTGGAGACGGCCGGAGAGGCCGGCCTGGCGCACGATGGGGACGGGCGCGGCCTCGTCGTATTCGACTACGACAATGACGGCGACCTGGACGTTTACGTCGTCAACCAGAATCAGAAGGCCGTGCTCTTCCGCAACGATTCGGATACCCGGGGAAAATGGATCGGCTTTCGGATCGCGGGGCGGGCGAGCGGCGTCGGCACGAGGCTCACGCTGGTGGCGGAGGGCCGGAGGCAGATCCGGGACATTGACGGGGGGAACGGCTACGCCTCGCAGAGCGACCGAAGAGCTTACTTCGGGCTTGGGGGGAGCACCGAGGTCGATCGGGTGGAGATCCGCTGGCCGGACGGCCGGACGCAGACGCTGAAGCACCCCGCCATCAACCGCCTCCATACCCTGGCGATGCCATAGGTCCGGCGGCCACCGATGCGCTGGCGCGTCGTCCTGATGCTCTTCGTGGCGGCCGGCCTTCTGGCCGGGGCGGCCGCGGGGATCGCTTGGTGGCGGGGGGTGCGCGAGGCGCGGCAGATCATGAAACTGCGCGAAAAGCTCGGGGCGCAGACGGGGGAGCCGGCGGAGCATCACTGGCTGGGGCTCCGGCTTGCGGACCAGGGAGAGCAAGACGAGTCTCTCGCCCACCTGGAGATCGCGGCCGAGCGCGACCCCTCCAACCTGCGATTCGGCAACGACCTGCGCCTGGCCTGCATCCGATTCGGCCGGTACGACCGCGACATCGCCTTCTTCGAGAGCCTCACCGAGGCGCACACCGATCTGCCGGAGCCCCGCCTTCAGCTCGCCCTCGCCTACGTCGACAAGATGCCCGATCACATGATGGGGATCGTCGGCCAGGGAAAGCTCTCCAAGCAGTCGATCGGGCTTTTGACTCGGATCCTCGAGAGTGGTGGCTCAAGGGACAATCAGGTGACGTGGGCGGCCCTTCATGCGCTCGGGATGAACCACCTCTACTGGCCCAAGGCGCTGGGCCACGCGCCCCTCTCGGTCCACGCCTTCGAGAAGTGCATCCAGCACCAGAAGACGTCGATGGGGGGTCCGAATCCCTATTTCGTTCTTCCCTACCTGGGGCTGGGGGATGCCCTGGTGAAGGCCCGGCGGCATGAAGAGGCGCGGCGCGTCTGGACGGAGGCGCAGACGCTTTTGGGGCGAGACGAGCGGCTGGTCCGGCGTCTGTCGATCGTGGACGACGAGGGCTTGACGGAATTTGTCGACGAGACGCGGGGCCTGGGGATTGTCGTGGACACCGATCTCGCGGTGTTGTGGGGCCGCAAGCCTTGAACCGGCGCGCCTTGGCGGGGGCCGCCTTCCTGTGTCTAGCTTCCTGTGCCGGCGGCTGCGGCACCGGGCTGCCGACATCCGAGGATCGGGCGGCCGCCTATCATCACAACAACCTCGGCGTGGCCCTGATGGACCACGGCAGCCAGAAAGAGGCGATCGAAGAGTTCAGCGCCGCCCTGGCCCGCTGGGACGGCTACGTCACCGCCCGGGTCAATCTCGGTATCGCCCTCCATTACAGCGGCGACCACCTCGGAGCCGCCAGGGCTTTCGAGGCGGCGCTGCGGGCCGATCCCGGGGATCCGAGGGCGCACTATGTGCTGGGGCTCCTCCACTACTACCAGACCGCCCGCTACGACAAGGCCACCACGCAGTTTGAACTCGTCGCGCGCCTCGATCCGCATGATACCTGGACCCAATTCTATCTGGGCCTGTCGTTGAGCCGGTCCGGCCGCGCCGCAGAGACGATCGAGCCGCTGCAGCGCGCCGCCGACCTCAGCCCGGGCCACCAGGCGGCCCTCTACCAGCTCTCGCTGGCGCTCCGAAGCCTCGGCCGGACCGACCAGGCGACTGTGGCG
>JACOUZ010000086.1 GCA_016177515.1 Acidobacteriota bacterium | reverse complement strand
TGCGCATCTCCTTGAGGACGATCGATTTCGCCTCCCCCTTCTGCAGGCCCTGGATGTCGAGGAAGTCGACGTGCGCGTGGGTGGTCTTCTTCGGCCTGAACATCGCCGACAGGCGGTCGAGCCTCGGCTCGGGCACCCTGGCGACGCCGACGTTGGGCTCGACCTTCCCCGAGGCGAACCGGTCCACGGAGACGTGCGCTCCGGTCAGAATGTTGAACAGGGTCGTCTTCCCGACCTTGGCGAACCCGAGCATGCCGATCTTCAAAGCCGCCGCCTCCTGCAAGAAAACGCCTTCCTGCCGGCCGTTTCGACGGCCGCGGCCTCGACGGCGGGCACCGCGGGAGCCGCTACCGGGCCGCTTCGGCCCCGTAGCGCTCGCGGTAGAAGGCGTCGATCCGGGCCCGCTCCTCGGGCGACATGCCCTTCAGCCAGGCGTGCTCGGGCGAATCGAGGGAGGCCTTGATGACGCGCGCCACCTCCGGGTCGCCGTGCGCGGCCTCGCGCGCCTTGGGGATGAAGTCGAAGTAGAAGCGCTCGGCCACCTCGAAGAAGCCGTGCCACTGGGTGTAATCGGGCCCCTGCATCGACACCCCCATGCGCGCCCGGCGCCCCTCATGATGCCACAGGCGGTAGAAACTCCACTCGAGCTCCTCGTCGAACGGCGTCGGGGTCAGCCTGCCGCGCGCGCGGAGCGCGTCCATCACCTTCTGGGCCGGCAGGGCGAACTTGCGGTTCCACATGTCCACCGTGGCGTCGAACGTGGTGTAGAACGCCGCCACGAAGTCCGGCGCGTGGCAGGTATGGCAGACGTCCTTCATCGACTCGCGCCGCTTCTCCCAGTTCTCCAGCCTCTTGCTGACGACCGGGCGCAGCGTCCACGAGATGCGGGCGCCGACGTCGTGGGTGACCGGCTGGTTGCGCGTCGCCGACATGTGGCAGGAGGCGCAGGTCGGGGCGGCCGTGTAGTCCTCGCCCAGGACCCAGGAGGGGGAATCGAGGTTCATCTCGGCGATGCGGGTGCGGAAGGCGATGCCGTGCTTCGATTCCTCGTAGATCTCGATCTGCGGGTGGTCGGGGCCCATGTGGCACTTGCCGCAGACCTCAGGCTGGCGCGCCACTGACTTCTTGAAGGCGTGGCGCGAGTGGCAGGCCGAGCAGGCGCCGCGCGAGCCATCCAGGTTGACGCGGCCGATGCCGGTGTTCGGCCAGGTCATGGGGTCCAGTAGCGGCTTGCCGGTCTTGTCCCTCCTGATCGAGCCGTCGGCTTCCTTCGCGAACGCCAGGGTCGAGCCGTGGCACTGCCAGCAGCCGTTCGCCGCGGCCAGGGGGCCCTCCACCACCTCGCCCAGGACGTTGTCCAGGCTGCCGATGAACTGGGCCGCCTTGGAGTGGTGCGAGTGCTCGAACTCGCGGGCGAGGTCCTGGTGGCAAGACCCGCAGTCGGCCGGGCTGACGACGGTGGCGATCGTCTTCCCCTCGTGCAGGAAGGCGTCCCGGTCGCCCTCGCCGGCCCGATGGCACTCGTAGCAGCTCACGCCGAGCTGCGCGTGCCGGCTGTCCTTCCACTGCTCGGCGATGACGGGCGTCTTCTGCTCGTGGCACTGCAGGCACTTGCCGCTCTCGGCGCCGACCACGGGCTTCGGCTTCGGCTGCAGGCGCTGCTTGCCGCCCTCCACCCAGGCGACGATGAGCAGCGCCGCCAGGAAGAGGAAGGAGAGCGAGGCGACGATCATGCGCTTCTGATCAAGAGTCACGGCATCACCTCAATGAGTGGCGACGGCTTCCCAGACCGTGAGGACGAGGAGGGCGCAGACGGCGGCGAGGCCGATCTTCACCGAGATCTCGCTCGCCGGGCGCCGGCGCCTGATGGCCTGATCGATGAACGGCCAGACGAGGGCCAGGAAGCCGAAAAAGCCGATCGACAGGACCGCGAGGGTCAGGCCCGTCAGCTTCAGCCAGCGGAAGGTCCAGAAGAAGTACCACTCCGGCTTGATGTGCGCCGGCGTGAGCAGGGGGTTCGCCTTCTCCGCCAGGCCGGCGGGGAAGATGACCGCCAGGCAGGTCAGGAGGAAAGCCAGGCCGATCCCGATGATGAGCTCGGTCATGACGTGATCGGGAAAGAAGGGAAAGGTCTTCTTCTCCTCGGGGCCGCGGAGCCTGGCGCTTTCGAACTCGAACTCGGTGACGCCGTGCAGCCGGAACAGCAGGATGTGACCGGCCAGAAGCGCCGTGATGAGCGCCGGCAGGATGCCGATGTGCAGGATGAAGAAGCGCGTCAGGGTGTTGTCGCCTATCATCTCGCCGCCGCGCAGGAGGCGGGCCAGGTACGTCCCGATGAGAGGCACCGCCTCGGTGAGATTGCCGGCCACGGTCGCCCCCCAGTAGGACAGCTGCTCGTAGACCAAAGAGTAGCCGGTGAAGCCGAAGAAAAACGTCGTCCCCAGAAGGCCGATGCCGATCATCCAGTTCAGCTCGCGCGGCTTCCGGTACGCCCCGGTGAAGAAGACGCGCATCATGTGCAGGATGACGGCGGCGATCATCAGGTTGGACGACCAGCGATGGATGCTGCGCAGGAACCAGCCGAACGGCACGACCTCGCTGACGCGCCTCACCGACTCGTAGGCCTGCGACGGGTCGGGGACATAGTAGAAGGACAGCAGGATCCCGGTGGCGGCCTGCACCGTGAACAGCATGGCCGGCGTGCCGCCCAGGCACCACCACCAGTGCTTCAGGTGGTTGGGCACCGGCTCGTTCGAGTAGTAGCGCAGCGCCTCGAGGTCGACCGGGACGCGCCTTTGCAGCCAGCGGCCGAAGCGCGTCCTGGCTGGGGGCAGCGGCCGGCCGCCGTGCGGCGTGACCGGCTCGAGATCCGGCGGAGGCGGCGCGGCCGTCGTCACGGTTGGACGGTCTCCTCGATGTCGATGAACAGGTTCTCCCCGACGCGGGTGACCGCATAGCGCTTCAGGTTCTTGCCCTCGTCGGCGGGCGGGCCGGCGATCGCGGTGCCGTCCTTCTCGAACAGGCCGCCGTGGCACGGGCAGACGAAATTTCCCTGCGCCCCCTCGTAGCGCACCTTGCAGCCGAGGTGGGGGCACACGTCCGAGAGCGCCACGAGGTCCGCCCCCGTGTCGGTGACCAGGGCCGTGCTGCCGTCGGGGAGGCGGTACGGCCGGCCCTTGCCGGCCGGCACGTCGGCCGCGGGCGCCAGGAAGATGCGCCGTTTGAGGCGCACCGCCTTGAGCGGGTAGAGATAGCGCGTCGCCATCGCCGAGACGCCGGCTGCAACGGACCCCAGGCCCGCCATCATCAAGAGACGCGACAGGAACCCCCGCCGGTTCTCCATCAGAACGCGAAGGTTAACATCAGATAGGCCCGGCGGGAAACGTCGTCTCCGCGGGTCAGCCGCGCGAACCGGTCCGGCGCGAACCGGCTCAGGCCGCCCTCGACGGCCGCCTTGTCCGTACAGCGATGCGCCGGAGTAAGGGCTCCTGATGTTGCGCCACCCCTCGTAGTCCATGTAGCCGTAGTGCGGGTGGTTGGTCGGAAGGAAATTGAAGAACTCCTGGCGCTTACCGTCGGCCGGATTCTTGTCTCCCGTGGCGAAATCGTACCCCGCGAAGGCGCGCACCTTGAGGCCTCGCCCCAGGTCACGCCGGCCTGGGCGGCGGCGGCCCGGGCCCTGAGATCGTCGCCCAGGTAGCGGCCGCCCTGGGCCGCCGCCTCGGCGACGAAATCGAACCTGCCGAAACGATCCCTGGCGCGGGCGCCCAGGAGACCCGTCAGGAGGGGCAGCGCGGCTTTCGGAAACGGTCGCATCGAGTCCTCCCCTCAGGAGATTGTTCGGGTATCGGGCCGGGCCGCGGCGCCGGCGCCCGCCGCCACGGGCGGGGCGAGGAATTCGCTCTCGAACTTCGACCAGTCGATCTCCCCGGTCGCGGCCGCGGCCCGCAGGCGCGCGATCTCGTCCTGGTACCAGGAGATGACCGGCTTGCCGATGCGCAGCGCCGGCAGCTCGGAGGCGAGGTCGGACGGCTTCACCAGGCAGAACCAGCCGCGATCGTAGGGGCTGCGGCCGGCGCGGCCCGGATCGCCGGCGAGCGCCTCGTTGGACGCCGACACCTGCCCGGAGACGGGGGAGGGGAACCGGACCGTCCTGCTGCCGCGGCCGACGGCGAACAGGGGATCGCCGCGGCGCACCTTCGTCCCGCGTTCCGGCAGCGAGACGCGATCGAACGGAGCCAGGGCCTTGCGGGCGAAGTCGTCCAGGCCGATGCGCACCTGGCCGCCCGGCTCGATGCGGGCCCAGGCGTGCTGGCCGGACACGAACGCGCCCCCCGGCACGCAGAACTCGTGGGCGGAGGCGGTCTCGGCCATGGCCGGGGCCACCACGATCACCGTCGGACGTTTCTGGGCCTCCAGGCGCGCCTGCCTCTTGATCAGGAGCCGGCGGGCGAAATCGACCAGCTCCTCCTCGGTGAACGGCTTCTGGACGTAATCCACGGCGCCGTGCTGCATGGTGGTCACGGCCGACTCGATGGTGGCGTACCCGGTGATCACCGCCACGTCGACGTCCGGCCGCAGGTGCTTGACCGCCTTCACGACCTCGACCCCGTCCATGCCGGGCATCTTCAGATCGGTGAAGACGAAGTCGTAGTCCTTGCGCTGCACGAGCCCCAGCGCCTCCGGGCCGCTCTCGACCGTGTCGACGTTGAACCCGGCAAGGACCAGGATCTTCCGCAGGCTGTCCAGGACGATCGGCTCGTCGTCGACCGCCAGGATCGAAGCCCGGGGACGGGGGACTTCGACGCGCCTGAGGCTTCTCGCCTCGTCGGTGGATTCGAGGCGGAGCGAAGTCTCGAGGACCAGGGCGCGCTTGCGGCGCTCCCTGGCCTCGGTCATGCGGCGCGTGATCAGGCGCACCAGGGCGTCGATCACGATGAATCCCACGAACAGCAGGACGACCAGCAGCGCGGTCATCGGAGTCTCTCCTTCTCGCCGGATCGCGGGGCCTCCAGGGCGCGCCGCGTCGCAGTCAATAGCTCGATCGCGTCGAACGGCTTGGCCAGGACGTCGGCCGCGCCGGCGGCCGCCGCCCGTCCGGCCAGATCCGAGAGGGCGTATCCCGTCATCAGCAGGACCGGAAGATCCGGCCGGCGCCCGCGCAGCTCGCGCAGGACCTCGAGGCCGGACAGGTCGGGAAGCATCACGTCGCACAGCACCAGGAGGCAGTCCGCGGCGGCCGGATGCAGGAGGGCCGAGCGGCCGTCCGGCACGGTGGCGACGCGCAGGCCGTCGGCCGACAGCACGCGGGCGATGCCCTCGCGCACGACCGGCTCGTCATCCACGACCAGGACGTCCCACGACCG
>JACOUZ010000085.1 GCA_016177515.1 Acidobacteriota bacterium | reverse complement strand
GCGGTCTCCGGAGCGTTCCGGTTCTCGGTGAAGATGGTCAGGGCGTCGGAATTGAGCAGGTTGTCGGCGGTGATGAAAAGCTTCGAGCTGAGCCGGCCGAGGACGAACGCCTTCGAGGCGCGCAGGTTGACGCTGTAGGCGGCGTCGTTGCGCTCGGAGTTGCGCCGCACCGGGATGAAGGTCGTGGGCTCGCCGCTCTGCCGTCTCACGTACCCGAAGAACGTGCGGTCCTGCAGGTAATCGAAGTTGTTGAAGGCCCGGACGCGGGAGATCACCGAGTACGGCAGGCCCGAGTGCCAGGCCAGGACCCCTCCCAGCTGCCAGTCGCGCGGCAGGAAGGCCACGGCGTTGACCTTCACCTGGTGCCTCATGTCGTAGCTCAGGTAGCCGAACTCGAGGTCGGTCACGGACGGATCGTCCCCCAGCTCCGAATCGAACGACTCGGCGTTCCCCACGGCCCGCGAATACGTGTAGGAGGCGTCCATCTGCCACTTGCGGCTCAGCCGCCTGGACAGCTGCACCTCGATGCCGCTGTAGTCGGCCTCGTTGACGTTCGCGATCTGGTCGATCCGGCTGAAGAAGAAGTTGTGGATGTACAGGTCGGGGAAGCCGTCCGGGTTCCGCTGCACCCTGACGACGCCCGTGTTGGTGATATTCGTGAGCAGCGCGCCGATGTCGTCGCGCGGCCGGCCGTCCTTGTAGCGCAACGAGTGGTTGATGTCCCGGTCCTGCAGCTGCCGCCGGTACTTGCGGTTGATATAGGTGAGGCGCAGACCCACCTCGGGCGCGATCTCCCGCTCGAACCCGATCGTCAGCTCGTCCGAGAACGGCGTCTGCAGGCCGCGGTCCACCTGTTTGCTCGACGGCGGCGCCTTCGAGAGCGTCGGGCCGATGCGATTGTTGGGGGTCCCGGCGCCGGTGATCCCGTCCGGGTCGCCCATGTAGGAGCGCGTGGCGAAGTCCGGCCCCTCCTCGGGCGTCAAGGCGCTCAGGAACAGCTTGTCGAAGAAGCGACCCCAGTTGACGAATACCTTGGTGCGCGCGTCCGCGAAGGGGTCCCACGAGACCGACAATCGCGGCGCCAGGTTGTTGTTCGTCAGCCGGAAGGACTCCCTCTCCTGGAACGTGGCCGAGCCCTGATCGCGCAGGAGCTCGCGGTCGAGAATGAGCTCGCCGGTGGCTTCGTCGGTGACGATGGCATCGGGGAACAGGGATCGCAGGGACTCCGCCGTCACCACGGCGGTGCTGTGGTGCTGGGTCAGGCGGGACGGGGCGATGCGCGTGAGCAGGAAAAGGTCTTCCACGGCCGGGTTCCCCCCCGGCCCGCTCGGGCAGTGCACGATCGGGTCGGCGCAGAACCCCTGGCTCGCGATCTCGTCCCCGTTCCCCACCAATGCATCGTTCTGGCCGCGCTCGCCGCCCCCGAGATTCCACAACCGATCGTACAGGTGCCTCTCCGCCACCGGATCAACCGAGGTGTACCCGAACGAGTCGGTCGCCTCGCGATCGAAGCGCAGACCGAAACCGAACGACAGGTTTGGAAGGGCCTTGAAGCCGTCATGGATGTAGGCCCCGAGGGTCAGGCTGCCGGCCTGGTTGAACACGGCCGGCTCGGTCGGCAGGTCCGCGCCGAGCTGGGGCGGCATCCCTTCCTCGCGCGCCAGAGGCTTGAGAATCTGGCGCGTCACGGTGCTCTGGCCGAATCTCTCCCTCTGCAGGACCGCCCCGATCTTGAGGTCGTGCGAGCCGTGGAAGTCCGGAACGTAGACCGTCAGGTCCTGGCGCAGGGTGAAACGGGAAAACTCGAGGTCATACGACAGGTAGTTGGGCCCGCTCACGCGCGAGGTCCCCTGGTCATCTTGGTAATCGCTGTCCCCGGACAGGGGCCTGAAGGCGCCATACGGGTAGGTCGGCGGCAGGATCGCCAGGGTCCCGTCCGGCCGGTAGTCGAGGATCTCGTCGGCCGGAGAGGGGCGCGGCCGGTCGTCGAGAATCCGGTTGCGGTTGCGGTCTTCTGTCCCGGGATCCAGCCTGTGATCGCCGTCCAGGTCCTCGTCGCCGTCCAGGATTCCATTGCCGTTGGCGTCCTCCGGGATCCGGTCCAGGTTGCCGTCGCAATCCCGATCCTCGCGCGTCTCTCCTTCGCACCCGACGCGGGCCGCCGTCCGCCGGCCGTCACCGTCCAGGTCCTCCAGCCTCGGGTCCCACTTGCCGTTGCCGTTGCTGTCGGGCTCGAAGACGTCCCAGGCGCCGTCGTCGTCCCAATTGTCGCCTGAATCGCGCTCGCTCACCTCGAAGGCCCGGTTGCCGTTGCGATCAAAGTAGAGTATGCCGTTGCCATTGGAGTCGGGGCCGGTCGTCGGGATCCTCGACGGGCTGGAGACGAAATCCTGCACCGTCGTCTCGAGGAAGACGCTCGGATTGAAGATCGCCGTCTCCTTCAGCACCAGGTTCCGCCCGCCCAGCTTCAGGGTATAGCCGCTCTCCAGGGCGGTGAACGAGTCGAGCCCCTCGTTGTCGTACTCCTGCGGGTCGAAGGTCGCCGTGAACATCAGCTTGTGCCCTTCGGCCACGTCCCAGCTCAACTTGCCGAACAGCCGCTTTTCGCGCATCCCGCGCACGAACGCCTGGGTCTGGGCGTTGACCGGGTCTTCTTTCTGGATGTACTCGGCGCTCGTGTAAAACCAGGCCCTGTCCTTCCGGAGCGGACCGCTGGCCGAGACGAACGGCGTGAAATCATTGAACTCCAGGTCCCGCAGGCTGGTGCCCGACAGCCCCCCGTGCAGCACCGGGTCGTCGATGCCCGCCCCGTCGCCGTCGAGGACGTTCCCGCGCCAGAAAAACTTGAAGTTCCCCTGGAATTCGTTGCCGCCCGACCGGGTGATGATGTTGACGAACCCCCCCTGCGCCCTGCCGAACTCGGCCGAAAACCCCGAGGTCTTGACCTCGATTTCCTGGATCGATTCGAGATTCAGCTCCTGTCCCCGCCGGCCGGTGAGCGGGTCGTCGGTCGATACGCCGTCCACGAGCGTGACCACGTCCGTGTCGCGGGCGCCGTGGATGTTGACGTTCCCGTCCCCGTCCACATCGGTCACGCCCGGCGCCAGGGCGAGAACGTCCTGGTAGTTGCGCCCGAGGATCGGCAGGGCGTCAATGAACTCGGAGCTGAAAGTCGTCTGGGTCGTGGTCTCGTCTAGGTTGACCACGTCGGCCTTCTCGACGATGCGCACCCGCTCCCGGAGCTGCGACTCGGGGAAGAGCGTGATCTGGACGGCGGAGATGCGCGACGGGGGCAGGTCGACGTCCGGCAGGGTGACCGTCGCCATGCCCGGGAACGAAACGCGCAGGCGATAGCCGCGCCCGGGTGGGAGCGGCACGATCCGGAATTCGCCGCGCGCGTCGGTGACCGCCCCCTGCTCCAGGCCGAGGGCCGGGTTCGCCACGCCGATGATGGCCCCCGGGAGCGGGGCACCGTCCCTGTCCAGCACCGTCCCCCTCAGGCCGGCCGGCACGGCCGCCGCCGCCGGCAGGCAGGCACCCGCCCAGAGGCATACCCCCGCCGCAAGGCGCACCCAACGCATGGATCGCAAGACTGGCCCCCGGCTGGAAGTGGATGACGTCGGCCGCCGCCCCGGCAGGCCCCCCGTGGGCTGCCCGGCCCGGAACGGCCTTCGGAGTATAGCGGACTGCGTCCGTCACGGGGTGAAAACCGTAAATTACGGCGAACCCGGGGCCTGTCAAGGGATTAAATGGAAACGGCCGCGCCGGGGAGGGGGCGGCGCGGCCGTCAGGTGCGTGAACTGCACCAGGTCGTCTAGGTCTTGTGGGCCCTCTGCGCGGAGCGCGGGAAGTAGGCCTTGTAGAAGTGGTAGGTCATCAGGCAGAACGGCACCCACAGGAAGAACACCTGAAGCCCGTAGTGCTGCCGCAGGACGCCGATCAGGATGACCAGGGATGCGCCGGCCAGCTGGCTGTTGATCGTCCACGAGTACTTCTCGTACCACACCCGGAACGGGGGGACCTTCCGCTCTTTACCCACGGCGATCGACACCAGCGTGGTGTTGACGACGAAGAAGGTCAGCACGCAGAGCAGGAGGGCCAGGAGCGACGCCGACGAGGTGACGTCTCCCGTCCGGCCGCCGCTCAGGTAGAACACGTGCCCGCCCAGCCATGCCGACAGGACGAAGTTGCACACGTTGAACAGCCCCTTGTGCGCCTGCAGCCGCGGGCGGCCGACGATCCAGAAGTAGACCATGCTGACCGCCGCCAGAAGCATCGACTCCTTGACGCCGAACAGCACGATGGCGCAGAGCATGAACGGCTGCAGCGTCGAGATGCGCGCGTTGTGCCCCAGGTCCAGCGTGTGCGGAGCCGCCACGCAGGCGAACACCAGGAGGAGCAGGAAGTCGGCGCTCAGACCGGCCATCCCGTGCATCAGGCTCTCGAGAGCGGCGAGGCCGCCCAGCAACGCCACCGTCGCCAGGAAGGCGGTCATGGCTTCGTCCCTCCACCCCAGATCCCTCCCAGGACGTCGAGGGAGCCGGAGGCCGAGGCGATCGAGCAGCGATCGCCGGACCAGATCAGGCCGGAGGCCGTGATCATGTTGTTGTCGAGGAGCGACGCGGACCCACCCTTGCCGCCCCAGACGCCTCCATAGGCGGATGTGATCGTGTCGGGGACGTCGAGCAGGTTGACGCCGACGCATGCACCCTTCGTCCCGCCGCCCCAGATGCCGCCCAGGGCGAAGTCGATGCCCCAGATGATGCCGGTATCCTCGACGTACACGTTGCCGTCCGTGGCCGGCATCGCCAGGGGCGACAGCGCGCTCTGCGCGTGTCCGGACGCCAGAAGCGCCGCGTCCACATCCAGGTAGCCGGCGCCGGTCTCGAAAATCAGACGGTCGTCCTTGACCGCCGACTTCATCAGCCGGGCCTTCACCGTGGCCGCGGTCAGCGACGGGTCCTGCTGGAGCATCAGCGCCGCCGTCGCCGACACCATCGGCGCCGCCATGGACGTTCCCGAAAGGACCAGGTAATCGCCGGGCTTCGTGCCGCCCGACGGCTCGTTCCTGTACTCGCCGAGCGTCAGGGCCAGGTCGGGATAGGCGGTGTCGATGTAGGAACCGGCGGCGCGCAGCGACACGATGGAGGAACCGGGCGCGACCAGGTCCGGCTTCACCACATCGTCGAGGAGGGAGGGGCCCTTCGACGAGTACCACGCCAGGACGTCGTCGGCGGTCGTCACCGTGTTGGCGTCGTCCATGGCGCCGACCGTGACCGCCGCCGGCTCGTTGCCGGGGCTGGTGATCGTCCCGAAGCCGCTGCCGACTCCGCCGTCGTTCCCGGCCGCCACCACCACGACGATGCCGCTCTCGTACGCCTTGCGCACGGCGCGGCACATCGGGTCGACCTTGTACGACTCGTACACCGGGTGCCCGAGGGACAGGTTCAGGACCCGGATGTTGTAGACCGCGCGGAAGCGGATCGCCCAGTCGATGGCCGAGATGATGTCCGAAGTGAAGCCGGTGCCGTCGGGGTGGAGCGCCCGGATCGAGATGAGCTGCGCCCCCGGCGCCAGCCCCTTGAAAGTGCGGAACGAGTCCGCGTCGCTCGATGAGGCCCCGTTGCCGTTGATGACTCCGGCGACGTGCGTGCCGTGGCCGAAATAGTCGGCCAGGCCGTTTTCGTGCCCGACGACCTCCACTTCGACGACCTGCGGGCTCCCCTTCGGCCGCAACAGGTCGCGGTGCCCGGCAGCGCCGGTGTCCACCAGCGCGATGCCGACGCCGCGGCCGTCGAGACCGGCCGAGCTCGCCCAGGCCAGGTCCGCCTTCACGGCTTTGTAAGCCACATCCAGGTGGGCCACGACGGGCGAGTCGAACGAGACGTGCTCGACCTCGGGGTCCTCCGCGAGCGCCGCGATCTGGGACGCAGGGACGCGCGCGGAGTAGCCGCGGATGGCGGCGTGCCGTGACTTCACCGCCCCGCCCCGGCCGTGCAGCCGGGCCAGGTGGCCGGAGGTCGGCTCGCCCACGGTCTGAATGATGACGGGGAGAAGGTCGTCCGCGCCCGCCGCGTGGATCTTCACTTCGATTTCACCCGACAGCTTGGCGGCGCCCGGGGCGCTCCACGTCTCTGAGGGGAGCAGTACGAACAGGAACGCAGAGAGGCCCAGACTGGCCAGAAGCTTCGTGGTGTTCCTGAGCAAGCGGCTCATGCATTCCCCTTCCCCGGCAGGCAGCCGGCTGTGCCGCCTCGATGCGACTCATGCGGCACCCAGACCTGGAGCAAGGCCGCTGCCAGTGCCCATTCCGTAATCTCCGCCTCTGAAATCGTTGACATTCAAGGCTTTTAACGAAAAGCGGCCTGGCGGGGCGAGCCGGCGCCGATCGGGGCCGGAAGTGGGGTTTCTGGACACGCTGGACGGACCGACACTGACGGCGGGCCGTTAGTGCCGGGGGTTCAAGAAGTTGGATCGGGTCGATTGAATCTGGACGCAGGTGTCCAGAGGTCCGTCACGAAAGAGGGGATGCGGAACTGCCGGCGCGGAGCGGGCCCTCAGCGGGCCGCCAGTTCTCCATTGCTCACCGCCCGGCAGACATCGAGGGCGCTGACGATCCCCACCAGGACCTCTCCGCGGACGATCGGGACGCGATGGATCCGACGGTCCCACATCAGGCGGCAGAGATCCGCCACGGTGGCGTTCTCCGGAGCGCTGATCACACCCCTGGTCATGATCTGTCCTACTTCCTCGGGTCCCGCGCCGGCCTGGTCGAAACCGACGAACCCGGAGGTGAACAGCTGCTTGATGTCGGGAGTTTGACGCGACTCGGAGCCGCCGGCGCGGCCCCGGAACAGGACATCATCCTTGGAGACGATGCCCACGAGCCGTCCTTCCGAATCGACCACCGGTGCCCCGGTGATTTTTCTTTCCCGGAGCAGATCGCAGAGCTCCTCGATCCGGGTGTCGGGAGTGACGGTCGCGACGTCTCTGGTCATGATGTCCGATGCGCGCATGGTCTCCTCTGAATCAGGGGCGGGGGAAGCCCCGCGAAAGAGGGATCATTGACGATTGCCCGGGCCGCGTCAAGGTCCGCCGCGGTCGCGCTCGGGCGTCCCGGCCATCGGCGCCGGGGCGGCGGGGCGGCGGCGCGCCGGGGCGGCGGCGGGGTGGCGCCTGCGGGGCCGGAACCTATATTGCATCGAGGCACGGGCCCGGGGGCCCGTGTGCCGTCGTGTGAGGCGGACCGCAATGGACCTGAACGGGCTGAAGGAAATCGTCAAGGACCTCACGCAGAGCGCCGAGAGCCGGGCGGTCTCCAAGGCGTTGAAATGCTTCTCCAAAGGGCAGATGGACAAGGCGATCGAGATCCTCACCGAGGCCAAGGCCGCTTCCCCCGAGAACACCGACATCCTTTTTGATCTGTCCCGCTACCTGGTGCTGGCGAGCCGGGGCAGCGAGGCGGCGGAGGCGCTGCGCACCGTCCTGCGCCGCAATCCGAAGATCTACCAGCGCGCCAACGAGATGATCGAGGAGCTGCGCGCCCGCCACGCGCCGGTCTCCCCCCTGTTCGACGCGATTGCCGAGCACTTCATCCGCCAGGACGATTTCAAGAGCGCCCTCGAGGCGCTGGAGCGCATGAAGGCCGACGAGATCCGCGCCTTCATGCCGCGCCACCGGGGCAAGTGGGAGGGCCTGCGGAAGAGCGCCCCGGACGCCAGGATGGCCAGGACCTCTCTGCACTCGGCCTACTACCTGGCGCTCTGTCACGAGGCCCTGCGCGAATACGACCTGGCCGCCTCCATCTTCCGCATCGTGGCGAAGAACAACCCGGAGGACCTGCCGAAGATCATCAAGCGCCTCGAGGCGCTTTTGGCCAAGGACTACCAGAACGCCGCGCTGCGCGTCGCGGTCGGCGACCTGTTCCTGCGCTCGGGGCGCGAGGAGGAGGCGGCCCAGCAGCTTGGGCTGGTCCTGGAGACCGATCCGCGCGGCGGTCCGGCGGTGGCCGACAGACTGGCCGAATATCTCAAGGAGAAGGGGGAGAAACCGGAGTTGCGCTTCATCCTGGTCTCGGCCCACCTGGCGGCGCGCCAGTCCGGGGCCGCGCTCGAGGAGATGCGCCCGCTCATCGATTCGGGGGCCCTCCTCGACCGCGTGGTGCCGGTCCTGGAGTCCCTGGCGGCCGCCGACCCCGCCAGGGCGGCGGAGGCACGGCTGCTCCTGGCCTCGGCCCTGGCTCGGCGCGGCCAGCCGCAGCCGGCCGTGGACATCCTCCTGGCAATCGCCGAGGAGAAGGGCCTGGCCGCGATCCGGGAGCCGCTCGAGGCGATCGCGGCCGCCGCGCCCGGAAGCGCCAAGGCGCACCACCTGCTCGCGGACCTCCACCTGGCCGAGAAGCGCGGCAGCGAGGCGGTCGACTGCCTGCGCAAGGCGCGCGCGGCAGCCCCCCAGGAGGAGGGCCTGCTGGTCCCGCGACTGGTCAGGATCCTGGAGGCCGACCCATCCTGCCCGGACGCCCATCTCCTCCTGTCCGACCTGCTGATCCGGAGCGGCGAGCGGGGCCGGGCGATCGTCGTGCTGCGCCACCTGGTGCGCGAGGCGCCGGCCTCCGCCGGCGAGGCGGTGGCCCGCTTTGCCGCCATCCTCAAGGAGAACCCGTCGTCCGCGCGCGCCCGCATCGGCTCCGCCGAAGCGGACCTGGAGATGAAGCGCTTCCCCGAAGCGCTGCAGCAGCTGCGCGAGGCCGCCGCCTCCGGCCCGGAGCTGGCGGCGGAGTTCCTCAGGACGGTGGCGCTCCTGGCGGAAGCGGCCCCCGGCCTGCACGAGGGCGTCGCCGCTCTCCTGCGCGAGATTGAGCCGCGCACGGAGCTCAAGCACGCCGTGCGCTTCGCCCTCGGCGAGGCCCACTTCTTCGGAGGGCAGGTGGCCGCGGCGGGGGCGGCGTTTCGCGAGCTGCTGCAGGCGGCGCCCGAGCGTGCCGGAGAGATCAAGGCGGCTCTCGAGCGTTTCGATCGCGACAGCCCCGAGGCGGCGGAGGCGCGCGTCCTTCTGGCGACTCTCTGCCTCGATCGCGGGGACTACCAGGGGGCGCTGGCCGAGCTGTCGCGCGGCGGCGCGAGCCCCGCCCTGCTCGATCGGATCATCGCCAGGTACGAGGAGATCCTGAGGGCGGCGCCGGACGACCTCGCCGCGCGCGCCGCCTTCGTCGAAACCCTGGCGATGGCCAGGCGCTTTGACCGCGTGTTGTCCCTCGGCGCGGAAACCCTGAAGCTGAAGGACGACGCCTCGACCGCGCGCGTCTCCCTGGCCATGGGGGACGCCCTGCGCGAGAAGGGAGACGGCGATACCGCGACCAAGCGCTACTTCGCGGCGTACGGCCGCGACCGCGCGCTCGGGGCCGCGGTCATCGAGAGGCTGCGCCGCCTGATCGAGGCGGAAGGATCCCTGCCCCTGGGCTCCCTGGCGCTGGGCAAGGTCCTGGCCTCGGAAGGGCTGTGCGGGGAGGCGGTCGACTCGCTGCGCGCCGCGCGCGCCAGCGATCCGAAGCTCGCCGACACGGTCCTCTCCGAGCTGCAGCGCCTCCGGGACTCCTTCCCCGCCGACCCGCAGCCGGCCCTGGAGATGCTGGTGATCCTCCTCGATTCCGGCGACCACAAGCGGGCGGTCCAGGCCATCTCGCCTCTTCTCGACGCGCGGCCCGACCTGGCGCCGGTCCTGGCCGGGCACCTCGACCGCATTCTCAAGGCCGACCCGCAGCAGCCCTTCGCGACTTTCGAGATGGCGCGGGCCCTGCAGCACCTGAAGCTCCTGCCCAGGAGCGCGGCGACCTACCTGGCGGCCTTCCGGCTCGACGCCTCGCTGGCGCCGATGATCCTGAAGCGCCTGCACGAGATGATCGACGCCGCCCCGGGCTGCCCCGATCCGTACCTGGCGGCCTGCGCCATCCACGCGGCGCGCGGCAAGTTCCAGTCAGCGGCGGAGAAGATCGAGCAGGCGCTCAAGAACCTGCCCGGTGAAGTGGAGAGGCTCCTGCCGCGCCTGGAGGAGATCCAGAAGCAGAATCGGAACAGCGCCCCCGTCTCGCTGATGCTGGCCGACGCCTGCCTGCGCGCCGGCCGGTACGACAAGGCGCTCGCCGCCTTCGGCGAGGCGGCACGCCGCGACCCGTCCCTCCAGGACCGGGCCTGCGCAGGAATCGAAGCGGTCGTGAAGGCCGCCCCGGACCTGGGGGAAGGCTACCTGTGGCGGGCCCGCATGCACGCCCGGCGCATGCAGGTCGACCTGGCCCTGGCCGACCTGAAGGAGGCCGCGCGCCTGGCGCACCACCTCGGCCCCCGGATCATCGAAGAGGCGGAGGCCCTGCGGGAACGCGCCCCGGAATCCCACGCCACGATACTCCTATTGGCGGACCACTACGTGGCCGCGGGAAAGGACGCCGAGGCGACCCGCATCCTGCAGGAGGCGCTCGCCAGGGGCGGGTCGCGCGCCGAGCGGCTGGCGACCCTGGTGCGCCTGTGGCGCGTGGCGGCGTCCGGCGGCGACGAGGACGCGGCGCGGCAGTACCTCTCCGAGGCGGCGCGGCTGTCCCCCGATCGCAACCAGTTCCTGCTGCGCGTGCACGACACGCACCTGGCCCTGCTGCGCGCCGTCCTAGGGCGCCTGCGCGGCCAGATCGAGCACGGGTCGCGGCGCGGCGCCGAGATGCAGGCGATGCTGCGCGCCCTGCTCGACCTCGGGCAGATCCAGGAGGCGGCGGCCGTCCTCGAGCGCCATGCGCCGGACCTCGATCCCCGGGAGGCGGCCCGCCTGCGCGCCGAGATCGCCCTGCACCAGGGCGACTACCCGCGCGCCGCGGAGCACCTGATGCGCCTCGGGGCCAGCCAGGCGCTCGCCTTCGCGGCCTCCCGGGCCGGCGACTTCGCCCTGGCCGCCCGCACGCTGGAGACTCTCATCAAGAGGAGCGGGGATCCCGGGCTTCAGGTTGCACTCGCTCGCGTCTACCGCCAGCTGGTCGCCGCGGACCTGATGGGCGGCCGGCGCCGCCTCGCGGGCGAGACCCGGATCTCGTTTGGCGAGGGAAGCTCCGCATGAACACTCCACACGTGTCCGCGAGGGAGAGATGATCTGTCCGATGCTGTCGGCGCTCAAGCCGACCGATGAGAACGGCCAGCCGGTCAACCGGGAATGCATTTACGAGGAGTGCCGCTTCTTCAACGTGGAGCAGCGCGACTGCAACCTCATGATGGCCAGCCGCGCCATGCTGCTTTGGGCCGGGCGGGACACCTCGCGGCCGGCCGCGGCGGCCGGCGCCTCCGGCGCGGAGCTGGCCGACATGGAACGCCGGCTGACCGATCTGGGCAGGGGGCTTCTGCAATCCTCCCTCGAAGTGCAGGGCGTCGTGCGGGAGATCGGCCAGGCGACCATCGGCCGCGTGGCCGAGGCGGGCGACGCGCTCTCCAGACAGGTCGCCGAGATCGCGGACCGGCTGGGCGCCGGCCCCCGGGAGCTCGAATCGCGCCTGGCGACGTCGCTCATCGAATTCGAGGGGCGTCTGACCGCGGGCCTGCAGGAAACCGAGGCGCGACTTGCCGGGAGGATCCAGGCCGGCCTGGGAGAGATGCGCGCCGCCCTGGAGGCGGGCGTGGCGCCTTTGCAGTCCCGGCTGGAGGACCAGGCGCGAGGCGTCGGCGCCACCGCGGCCGCCACCTCGCAGGCACTCGAGCAGCTCCAGGCGCTCACCGACCTGCAGCAGCAGATCGCCGGGAGGGTGCTGGAGGAGCTGTCCCTGGCCGGCGCCACCTCGGCCAAGCTGGAGCAGGCGCTGGCCGGCCTCGACAAGAAGATGGACCGCGCCGCCGACGAGTCCCTGCAGATTTCCCAGCTCATCATGCTCGTGAAAGGGCAGGCGGAAAAGACGCACGCCGCCCTGCGCACCATCAACGAGGGGAACCGCTCGGTCATCCAGGCGATCGAGGCGCAACTGAAGCGCGACCAGGCCGACCTAGCCCGGCGGGCCAGGGAGGAGGCCCTGGAGTGCAACAACCGCGGCGTGGTTCTGTACTACCGCGGGGCCCTCGAGGCGGCGCTCGAGGCCTTCCGCCGGGCCATCCATCTGCTTCCCGAGTATGCCGAGGCCCACAACAACCTCGGGCTCGTCCTGTCCCGGATGGGGAAGGAGTCCGAGGCGGTGCAGGCCTTCCAGGAGGCGCTGCGCCTCGATCCGGCCATGAGCGAGGTGTACAACAACCTCGGGTTCCTGTACCACACGTCGTCCCATTACGATCGGGCCGTCGAGATGTTCGGCCAGGCAATCCAGAACAGCAGCGATTCCTCGGTCGCCTACGCCAATCTCGGGAACTCGCTGTACAAGATGAAGCAGGCCGAGAAGGCGGTCGAGGCCTGGCGCCGCGCTCTCGAGCTCGACCCGATGAACGAGACGGCCCGCCGCAGCCTGCGGATGTTCCAGCAGGACGCCGGCAACAACTAGGGAGCGACCGTGGCAGCCCCCGGGAAGGACATCTACCAGCGCTTCGAGCTCGAGGTCCGGACGCCGAAGCGCCGCATCCTGCTCGACGCCTTCCTGCCCGCCCCCGAAAGCCTTCCGTCGTCGGTCGCTCCGCAGGCCCCTCCGCCGCTGCCCGTACCGGAGATGTCGCCCGAGGAAATGAACCTGTACCGCCCGCGCGAGCGCGAGGAGGAGCCGCCGGCCGAAGACCGCAGGCCCCGCGCGCCGCGCCGCAAGTCCGCCCCGAAGAGAAAGGACGCCCCCAAGTCGCTGCAGGACGAGATCGCCGAGTTCATGAACCGGGACGGGGCCAGCCTGGCGCCCGACGACGACCTCTCCGCCTCCATCAGCTCCGCGCTCGACCCCGGGCCCGATCCCGAAAAGAAGGACTGAGCGTCCCCGCGGCTCCCGCGGTTCGGATTAAGATGGGCCGCCCCCGATGCGGACGATTGAAGGACACCCCGACTTCGGAGTCCTCGAGGACCGTCTCGCGGCACTCCTCCGCGAGGCCCGGGAGGACGATCGCTCTACTCCTTTTCCACCCGTCGCGGTGGTGGCCCCGACCCGCCGCCTGCTCTCCTACCTTCAGGTCGCGCTGGCGGACAGGCTCCCCGTCCTGGCCAACGTCCACTTCTTCAGCCACCTGTCGCTCGCGGGCGCGGCCGGCGCCGCGATCGGCTCGCCGGCGCCGCACCTTCTCGGCGACGACGTGAAGGCGAAGATCCTCTCAGGGATCATCCAGGAGCGCGGCGGGCCGCTCGCGGACTACGTTCTCTCCCGGCCGGGGAGCCTCGCTTCGATCCTGTCCACCCTGGATGATCTGCGGGAGGCGGGCGTGCCGGCCGGGCCGGCGGCGAGGATCGAGGGACTGTCGGCGCGCGGGAAAGATGTCCTCGACGTTCATGCCACGTACTCCGCGAAGGTCGATGCCTCGGGTGCGGCTCTGTGCGATCGCGCCCGCTTTATCCTGGCGTCGGCCCCGGCGGTCAGGGATTTCTGCCGCCGCTTCAGGCTGGTGGTCCATTACGGCGCCTACGATCTGATCGGAGTCAACCTCGAGCTGATGCGCGCCGTCGAAGCTTCGCAGGCGCGCCTGGTCTACCTGGTCCCGAACCACGCCTCAGCTCCCGCCTACGAGCTCGCAAGGCGATTCTGGCCGGAGATGCTGGGAGAGCGGCCGGCCGCCCTCCCCGACGCTCCGTCCGATCGCCTGCTGGCCGGGCGGCTCCCCTTCCTGTACCAGGAAGGCGCCGGGCCGGCGCCGCTCGATTCCGGGCGGCCGCCCCGTGTCAGGTTCTTCCACGCCCAGGGGGCGGCGGCCGAATTGCGCGAGATCGCCCTGGACATCCTGGCCCTGCGCCGCGACCAGGACATCCCGCTGCACCGGATCGGCGTCATCTCCCGTTCCCTGGAGCCGTACGCGGCCTGGATCCGACCGATCTTCTCGGAGCATGCGCTTCCTTTCACGACCTCGGCCTCCCTGGGGGCTCTCCGCGAGGCCCGCGTGCAGGGCGCCTTGCAGCTGGCGCGGGCCGTCCTGCGCGACTTCCCCAGGCAGCCGCTGATGGATCTCCTCCGCGGCGGCCTCGTGCGGCTCGAGAGCGGCGATCCGTCACCCCGGGCGCACGTGTGGGACCGCCTCAGCCGTTCCTGGCACGTCACCGGCGGGTACGTGACCTGGACGGAGGATCTGCCCCGCTGGATCGGGGAATGGGAGCCGTACGTCCCCGCCGACGCGACCGGGGACGAGCGGACGCGGGTGCGCGGCCACAAGGAGAGCCTGGTGCGGGACGCCGCCATGCTGGCTTCTGTCCTGGAGCGCCTGCGGCGCGCCGCCCGCCCGCTGGGGAACGCCGCGTCCTGGAGCGCCTGGGCGGAGGCCATGAGCGCGCTCCTCGGCGATCTCCTCGACGGCTTCGACAGCACCCCGGGTGGAGAGGAGCCCGACCCCGGCGCCGGGGCCGTCCTCGGCGTCCTGGCGGACATGGGCCGCCTCGACGCGGCCGGCGACCCGTACGCGCCCGCCACGGCCCTGGCGTTCTTCGAACAGGCCCTGGCGCACGCCGCGCTGCCGATCGGCTCTCACGGCGGCCCGGGCACGAGGCGCGAGCGGGACAACGGCGGCGTCCGCGTGCTGGACGCCATGCAGGCCAGGGGCCAGGGGTTCGACGCCGTCTACCTGATCGGGTTCAACGCCGACCTGTTTCCGAGGCGGGCGGCCGAGGACTCGTTCCTCCCGGACCGTGACCGCCGTCTCCTGCGCCAGAGGCTGGGCGTGCCCGTCTCGATCAAGATGATGGCGCGGGAGGAGGAGCGGCTTCTTCTGGCGCACCTGGCCGGCAGCGCGCGTCTCAAGCTGACGGTGTCGTGGCAGCGGGCCGACGACTCGGGGAAGGCCCGGGTCGCCAGCCTGGCGCTCCGCGAGATGGCCCGACTGGTGTACGGCAAGCCTCTCATGCAGCAGGTGCTGGTCGACGCCCGGCGCGTGCAGGCCCATCCCGGCGAGGCCGGCGCGGACGCCATCGACCGCTTCCAGATGCTGCCGCCCCTGGAGGCCTGCGTGAACGCCGCCCTGCAGGCGCGCTCCCCCGGGCGACTCCTGGAGGCCGTCGGGGACCTCCCGATCCGCACGGTCTTGCCGGGATCCACCGAGGTCCTGCGGGCCGGGCTGGGCATGATGCGGGCGATCGAAGAGTGGCAGGGGACGGATCCGGCCCGGTTGCGCTTCGACGCGTTCGTGGGCGGGGCCGCCGGCCGGCCGGCCCGCTTCTCCCCTTCCCGCCTGGAGATCCTGGGAGCCTGCCCGCAGCATTACTTCTTCCGCCACGTCCTGCGGGTGCAGGAGCTGGAAGAGGTGCGGGAGGGGTACGAGTTCGACGCGCGCGAGATCGGCGGCAAGATCCATTCGGTGCTGCACGACCTGTACCGGGAGCTTTGCGGCGCGGACGGCGCCCTTCCCGAAGCCGCGCCGCGCGATCTGCTGCGCCACGGGCTCGAGGCCGCCGCACGGCAGTGGGACCGCCACACCAGGGACATAGCGGCGCGCACGCGTGCGCGCTACCCGCTCCTGTGGGAGACGACGGAGAGGCTGTGGATGGACTCCCTGGCCGCGTTCCTCGGCCGCGACCTCCCGGCCCTGCAACGGCAGCGGGCCCGCCTCACAGGTCTGGAGAAGGAGGCGGGCGCCAGCCTCGACCTGGGCAGCGCCGGAGGGCCCCTCGAGGTCCTCGGCCGGTTCGATCGGATCGTCACCGGCGCCGACGGTGTGGTCGTGGGTGATTACAAGACTTCCGGCCAGCTCGAGCGCCACGTCTCGCCGGCGCAGATGCTCAAGGGCCTGAGCCTGCAGATGCCCTTGTACCTTCTCCTCGCCGAGTCGCTGGCGGAGAAGCGCGAGCTGGAAGGCCCGCCGGTGCGCGCCGATGTTCTGGGCGTCGGCCCGGCGTACGTCGCGGGTCCGGCGGCCGGCGTCCCCGCGCCCGCCCCGGGTCCGGGCGAAGACGGCGAGGCGCGCGCCAGCCTGGATCTCCCGACCCTGGGACGCTACCGCGATGCGCTGGCGGAGACGCTCGGCGTTCTCCTCGACCTGAGCGCCACCGGCAGCTTCCCGCTCAACGAGAAAAGCTGGCTGTGCGAGCGCTGCCCCTATGCACGGGCCTGCCGCCGCTGGCACGTCCCGACGCTCAGGCGCCTCGCCTCGGCGCCCTCCGCCTCGGACTATGCCCTGGTGCGCCGCAAGAACACGCGCCAGCCGACGCTCGGCTCGGTGCGCCAGCGGGGCGGCGACGAGGAGGAGGCATGAACCGGAGGAGAACCGGCCCGGTCCTCTCCGACGACGCCGACCGGCGGCGCGCCGCCACGGAGTTCGATCGCAACCTCGTGGTGGTCGCCGGCGCCGGCACCGGCAAGACCGCCCTCCTGGTCGAGCGCGCCCTGAACCTGGTGGCCGGCGCGGAGATTCCGATCGGCGAGCTGGCGGCCATCACCTTCACCGAGAAGGCCGCCGCCGAGCTGCGCGAGCGGCTGGCGCGGGGCCTGGACGAGCTCTGTTGCCTGGCGAGCGGACAGGCCGGCGTCGAGCATGCCGACCCCAAAACCGAGGCGGGTCGCGCCTACGCCTGGCTGCGGCAGAAGGCCGGAGTGGCGCCGCCCGCGATCGAAAAGCGCGCCCTGGCGGCGCTTTTGGATCTCGACTGCGCGTCAGTGTCCACGCTGCATGCGTTCTGCTCCGAGATCCTGAGGCGCTATCCGCGAGAAGCGGGCGTCGACCCCGCATTCCAGGTGGACGAGGGGCCGACCTTCCGGTCCCTGTTCGAGGAGGAATGGGAAGGCTTCCTGGAGGAGGAGATGGGGCGCGAAGCTCAGCGCCCCGAAGTCTGGCGGCGCGCCCTGGGCATCGACGGCGCCCTCGACGCCATCCGCGCGCTCGGCTCCTTCCTCGCCCCGTTCCGGCTGCCGTGGGATCCGGCCCTCGAGCCCGCTTACCGGACCGGGACCCCCCGCGATCTTCTCGGAGAGGAGATCTCCCTCCTCCTGGAACGGATCGGTGCGATCCGCCGGCGCGCCTCGGGCATGAACCGGAACATGGAGGTTTTCCTGGACCTGTCCGCCCGCTGCCTGAAGGCAATCCTGGACGGCGGCCCAGCCGCCCTGGCCACCGTCGAGGGGGAATGGACCCTCGAAGAGTACCTGGACAAGGAGATCCCGTCGCCCGGCAGGAACCTGGCGGGCTGCGCGCCTGAAGAGGTGGCGGAGGCCGCCGGACAGGCCCAGAAGCTCGCCGCGGCCTTCTCCCGCGTGAGCGAAGAGACCACCGCCGCCATCGTGGAGGCCGCCGCGCCGCTGGCCCGGAGAGCGCGCGAACGGCTTCTGGCGGCCGGATACGTCTCCTTCGACGGCCTGCTGCGCCTGACGCGCGACCTCCTCGCACGGCACACGGACGCCCGTCGCGAGCTCGGCGCCCGGCACCGGGCGATCCTGGTCGACGAGTTCCAGGACACCGACCCGCTGCAGTACCAGATCCTGTTCTTTCTGGCGGAGGAGGACGGCCCCCGGGCCCGCGACCCCTACGAGGCCCGGCTCGCGCCGGGGCGCCTGTTCATCGTCGGCGATCCGAAACAGTCGATTTACCGTTTCCGGGGCGCCGACATCGAGGCGTACCGCCGCGCGGTGGACCGGATCACCGCCTGCGGGGGACGGAAGTTGACCCTCAACAACTCCTTCCGGAGCCCTGCCGGGATCGTCAGCCCGGTGAACACTCTGTTCGGGAGCTGGATCGGGCGCCAAACCACCGAGGAGCAGCCGGCGTACGAGCCGATCGTCTCCGCCCTGGAATCGGAGGGAGGCGGGGGGCCCCCGGTTGCCATCTGGTCCGTCGCGGCCGCCGGCAACGTCGAGGAGCGCCGGCGCGCGGAAGGCGAGGCGATCGCCGCCTGGATCGCCGAGAGCCTGGGCCGCGGGGAAGCAACCGGCGAGCCGCTGCAGCGCCGGCACGTCGCCCTCCTGTTCCGCGCCCTGACCAGCGTGAGCGTCTACACCCAGGCCCTGAGAAGCGCCGGCCTGCCGTTCGTGGTGGAAGGAGGCAAGAACTTCTACGAGCGTCCGGAGGTGGGAGACCTGATCGCATTTCTCCGCGCCGCGGCCAACCCCAACGACGGCGCGGAGCTGCTCGCCGTCCTGCGCGGCCCCCTGGGCGGCGTGGAGGACGCCGAGCTCGCCGGCTTCGCGGCGGCCGGCGGGCGGTTCGATTCCCCGGGACCGGCCGGCGCCGACGGCACACGCTTCCCGGGCGTGCGCCGCACTCTGGACTTCATCGCGTCGTTCCGCTCCGGCATGCGGGGACGTTCTCCGGACGACATCATTCGATCGGCGCTCCGGGAGACGCCACTCATGGTGCTGCACGCCTCCCAGTTCGAGGGCGCCCAGCGCGTGGCCAATCTCCGCAAGCTGGCCGCCCGCGCCGAGGTCCTCGCCCGCCGCGGGCTGTCCCTGGAGGAGACTCTCGGCGCCCTCGAAGAGGAGTTCCAGGAAGCGCGGGAAGAGGGTGAAAGCCCGCTCGCCGACGAGACCGTGGATGCGGTGCGCATCCTGTCGGTGCACAAGGCGAAGGGACTCGAATTCCCCGTGGTGATCGTGCCCGACGCCGGGCGCGAGCCAGGGGGCGGCGGCCGTCCCCGCATGGAGGCCGCCTGGGTGGAAGGCCCGGGCCCCGGCCTCCTGGCCCTCCGCTTGGCCGACGGGACGACCAACACCGCCTGGATCCGCCACGCGCGGGCGGCGCGGCGGCACGAGGAAGCCGAGGAGAAGCGCGTGCTCTACGTCGCCTGCACGCGCGCGCAGAGGCGCCTCATCCTGGTGAACAGCAGCGACCGGCGCCGGGCCCCCTGGCGCGACGCTCTGGGGTCGCTTGGATATTCGGTCGCGGAGGGATTCCCGGCCGATGGCCTCCTGCGTGGGGGACTCGTCGAGCACCGGATCGTCCGGGCCCCCTCGCCGCGCCCGGCCGCCGCACGGACGGTCAGCGCCGCGAAGTGGAAGGAGGCGGCGCTCTCCTTCGAGCGGGCCGCAACCGTCGTCGCCGCCACCCGGCCGCCCCTGCGCTCACCGGCGGCCGCGGCCGAGGAAGATGCCACTGGCGGGACGGACCTGCCGCCGCCGGACGAGGGTGGGCGCCAGGCCCGGCTGCCGGCCCGGAGTCGCCGTGCCGCCGCGCTGGCACGCGAGGCGGCGCGGCTTGCCGGGAGCGCCGTGCACGCGGCGCTCGAGCGCTGGGATGTCAAGGATCGCGCATCGATCGGCGACCTGGCGCGCCAGGCGCTCGATCGACTCCTGGCGGAGGAGGGAGGGGATGCCCCGGACCCCGGCCTGCGCGCCCGGGCCGTGGAAGAAACCGGACATATCGTGGACGAGATGCTGCGCTCTCCCCTGCCGGCCCGCCTGTCGTCCCTCTCGATCCTCGGCCGCGAGGTCCCGCTGCTCTTCAAGGATGGGCAGGGCGTGACCTGGTCCGGAGTGTGCGATCTCATCTACCGCGACGAGCAGGGGCGGATCGTGGCGGCCGATTACAAGACGGAGCGCCTGGAAGGAGAGCCCGGCCCCGCGGCCGAACGGTACGGGGCGCAGATGCTGGTTTACGTGGAGGCGCTCCGGCGCGCCCTGCCGGATGAAACGGTGCGGGGCGAGATCATGTTCGTCCGCCCCGGGATCAGCGTTGCGCTTTGAGGCGCTCGAGCGCCGCGTCCCAGTCGAACGGGACGATGCTCGCGGCGTCCGGCGCGAACAGCCGGTGCTCGAGGCTCAACTCGCTGGACGAGCCGTCCTCCGACTCCTCCAGCCACAACCGCACGACGGACGGGCGTTCCTCGAGCCAGGTCAGCACCAGGAAGCGATCGGGGTCCCAGACCACGAAGCGGCCCCGGACGGGCGGGCGACCCTCGCGCTCGAGGCGCAGCTCGCCGCCCAGGGAGGCCTCGGCGAGGGCCCGATCGGCGATCCAGGAGGACAGGCCGGCGGAGGTCGTGAAGCGCTCGAAGTTCGCTTCCGCGCCGCCGGGCAGGCGGGCCTCGTGGAAGTGTGACCGGTTGATCATGCCGCGCGCCGATTCCAGGTACAGCTTCAGGACCTGGACTTCCGACTGCCACCCCTGGTCGACGGTGCGGAAGGCGTCGTCCCACGCCTCCTCGCCCGGGAAGCCGGAATGAGACACCGTCAGGATCGTCCCGTCGCGCCAGGCATCGAGGCGGAACTCCAGGGTCGTGTCGGTCTCCTCCACCCTGGTGCCGAGCCGCAGGTACTCCTGCGGGACGACCGTGACGAACTCACCCGAGGCGACCAGCGCGTCGGGGCCGGCGCGTCCCGTCCCCTCGCCGAACACCCAGCGGTACGCGCCGCCGGGGCGCAGATCGATGCTGGCCTCCGACACGAACCAATGGGACAGCTCGTGCGGGTCGGTCAGCGCCCGGTAGACTTCCGCCGGAGAAGCGTGGATGCCGACGCTGTGTCGGCTGCAGCGGTCCGGCTCCAGGGTCAGCCCCCGGGGTTCTTCGATCATCGCAGGGATCCTCTCGCGGGGAAGAACGGGCGAATTCTCGCCGATGGGGGCACTCCCCTGTCAAGGCTTTTCGGCGGCTGAGAGATCCCCGGCGTGAGGCGCCTGCCCTGCGCCCGCCGGGGACGGGTCCGGCGTCGCTGCGCGACGCCTCCCCTCTGTTCGCCTCGCGCCCGCCCACCGCGCTGTGACGCGCGCGGCGGGGCCCCGGGCGCGTGGACTCACAAGCCCCGGCGGGCGCAGGGCAGGCGCCTCACCTCGGGGGTCCCTCATTCCGAAGACGCTGCTGGAGCGACGTGCAACGGAGATCGAGGGATAACCGGGTGCGGGGGACGGAGCCTGCCCTGCGT
>JACOUZ010000084.1 GCA_016177515.1 Acidobacteriota bacterium | reverse complement strand
GGAGAGCGCCGCGTTCGCAACGCGGAGGTCGAGGGTTCGATCCCCTTGCCGTCCACCAATCCGCAGTCTACGGGCCCGGGCGGTACAGCCCGGCCACTCCGTAGGTGGCTAACCGGACGAAGCCCGGCACCGGACCCTCCGAATGCGCCAAAAGCAGAATAGCCTCCGGGCGCATCTCGCGGCGCAGCTTGGCGAGCAGACGATCCTCCGCGCTGCTTCCGCTTCCGAAGTAGAAAAAGACGTCGTACCCTGAAAACTCCTCCTTGAAGAAATCGGCGCGTTTGAGGACGGCCCTGTCGATGTCGATCACTCCGTCCAGGCGGGCGCGGGCCGTCCCGGCCAGGCGGTGCAGGCGGCGGTCGAATTCGATTCCGACGGCACTTGCCCCCATGGAGGCGGCCAGAAAAACGACCCTGCCGTCGCCGCTCCCGAGATCGAGGAAGCGATCGCCGGGTCGCACGGCGGCCCGCATGGCCGGCAGCAGGTCGTCGAGAAGAGTGGGGTAGAAGAGCCCCTTGCGAACCACCTCCTCGGTCTTCAGGTACTTGACCTGCAGGCGCGGGTCGGCACGCACTTCCCCGGGGACCGGGCCCGGCCGCCCGGACATCCGCCGCACGAGCTTTTCGGGGTACGCCTCGAAGCAGACGATCTGGATCCGCCTGGCCAGATCTTCCAGGCCGGGGGCGGACGGGGTGGTTGCGCCGGCATCCGCGGCCGCAGCCGCCACCCCCCAGAGGAGGATGGCCAGCGAAATGGCGAGCGGAATCCGAAGATCGGGAGTACGGATCATGCCCGCCGTATTCTGCCTCAGATCGGACGTCTGGAGGAGAGGCTCCGGCAGGGCGCGCCGGCGGCCCGCGCCGGGCCATGGTTCCGCGGCGTCGGTGAAGGGCGCGGCTCCGCCGCGGCCCGGCCGCCAACCCGGCGCGGGACGCGGGGAGATTCCATCTTGACTCGCGGCCGCCGCGAACGTAGATCGGTGGTGGTCATCACCCTGGAGACAGACGATGGGACGTTCGCTGCCGCCGGCCGTGCCGGCGCGGGGCGCCGACGCGCCGCGCTGCCCGGAATGCGGTTCGGGAGACCTGTTCCTGATCGAGGTGATCCGCCGCGACGAGGAGGCGTGGCGCGGGGCCTACTGCGCCGGCGAGTACAACCGCGAGCGCCGCCGGTTCGTGCGGCGCAGCTGCGGTTACGCCGGCGAGCGGGCCCGCCAGGACGGCGCGCTTCCACCGGATGCGGCGGAGCTGCGGCCGGCGGGATAGCGGCGGGCGCGGGTCGACTGTCGGATCTCTATCGTCCGGGCCCGGATCCGGCCGGGGCTGGCGCCGCGAGGCGGGCGGCCTCGAACTCGTCCCCCTTGTTCCAGCGCGGCAGCGCGTCGCTCTGCGCCACCTTGTAGCCGACGTACAGGGCGATGCGGGCGGTCTGGACCGATCCCGACAGATCGAAGGACGGGTCGTATTCGTCCTTCGGCCGGTGGTAGCGCTTCTCCTCGTATTCCTGCCACATTCTCGCCCCGTACCCTTCCGGCCTGCCGATATAGTCCAGGCCCGCATCCAGGCTGAACGCCGGGATTCCGACCTTGGCGAAATTGAACTGATCGGAGCGGTAGAACGAGCCCTGCTCGGGGTGCTGGTCGGGCACCGGCTTGAACCCGAGGACGCGGGACGCCTCCGCCACCACCTCCCGGAGGGTGGAGCGGTCGGCGCCGAGGAAGGTGTAGTCCTTCGGCTGGCCCCAGACCGGCGTTCCGTCCATGTTGATGTTGGCCGCCGTGAGAGGAGCCGGGAAGGTCGGGTGGGCGGCGAAGTACTCCGAGCCTCGCAAACCCCCCTCCTCGGCGGCGCAGGCGATGAACACGATGCTCCGGCGCGGCGCCCGGGGCAGGAGGCCGAACAGGCGGGCGGTCTCGATCAGGGTGGCGACCCCCGAGGCATTGTCCTGCGCGCCGTTGTAAATGTCGTCGCCGTCCTCCGGATTGCCGCGCCCGAGGTGATCGTAGTGGGCGGTGTAGACGACCGCCTGCTCGCGCAGCCTGGGGTCGCTGCCGCGCAGGAGGCCGATCACGTTCCAGGTCGTGATCGGCCGTATGCGGGTCATCAGGCGCGCCTTGACGCGAAGCGGCAGGGCGACCGGCCGAAAGCTCCTTGAGGCGGCCGCGGAGCGCAGCGCCTCGAAGTCCTGTCCGGCCGCCTTCAGGAACCCGCGCCCGAACTCCTCGGTGACCCACGCGGCGATCGAGAGCGCCCGGGGACTTCCCGGCCCGAGGGCCACGTAGGGGCGCTCGCGGCCCCAGGAGTTGCGCACCACGCTCCATCCGTACCCGGCCGACTCGTCGGTGTGGATCAGGATGGCACCGATCGCGCCGGCGCGCGCCGCGGACTCGTACTTGTAGGTCCAGCGCCCGTAATAGGTCAGGGCCTTGCCGCCGAAGAGATCCGGGTCGTCCGAGGGCGGGTCGTTGACGAGCACGACCAGGACCTTTCCCCTGACGTCCTCGCCTTTGAAGTCGTCCCAGCCGAACTCGGGCGCGACGATCCCGTGGCCGACGAAGACCAGCGGCGCATCGATCTCCTCCGCTTCCCTCTGGGTCTCGGAGTTGGCGACGTAGTCGTCGAGCCAGCGGGCCTCGAGGCTCCGGTCCGAGGCGGCGATGGTGAGCCGGCTCTCCGGCCGCGTCTCGACGCCGACCAGCGGCACCTCCTGCAGGTAGGAATCCTGCGACGCCCCCGGCTCGAGGCCGAGGAGGCGGAACCGGGTCTCGAGATAGAGCGCGGCCAGCTGCCCCCCCTTCTGTCCGGTGCCTCGCCCTTCGAGGAAGTCGTCCGCCAGGAAGCGCAGGTCGGCGCCGATCCGCTTCGCGTCGGCGGCGTCCAGGGCGCGCTTGATAGCCGTCGGCACGGCGGGCGGCGCGGCGGCCGGGGCCGGGGGGGCCGCCAGAACGAACAGGAGACCCAGGGGGAGGACCCGGACGTTCCGCATGGAAGCTCCTCTTCGACTTCTCGG
>JACOUZ010000060.1 GCA_016177515.1 Acidobacteriota bacterium | reverse complement strand
TCGTGGATGAGTCCCTCATCGCTGATCCGTCGAGCTTCGTATGGGGCTGTATCACGGTAGTGTGGCGGACGGAGTTCGGAACGCTCGGCCTCTTCGTTGCCGACGTTGCCTTCCCCGCCACCTGGCCCTCGTAACGGGCTCAGAGCGGCCTAGCTACGGCATGAACCCGTCGGCAGGCCACTTGGACGCGTTAGCCATGCGGCCCTTATCGCCAGCCGCGGGCAATGTCAACTTTGACCATCAGACCCGCGTGAAGGATCTCCTGGAGCAAGGGACGGAGCGGCCGGGACAGATGCAGAGACGGCTGCGGGGCAGACCAAGCTGGAGCCGATCCGGGGGGCAGAGGCCAGCCTTACTACCTCACGCGGACCGCCAATAGCACGCTGGCCCTTAAGGAAACGCCCCCCGAACCTGGGAGCCCGGAGGTCGGTTCGAATTCATTGCGTTGGTGCAGGCGGCGGGAGTCGAACCCGCGTCCGGTGCAGACGGGCGCCAGATGTTCGCGTACGTAGAAAGCCTCCCCGTCACGGCCAGTTCAGTCCGGGAATTTGGCCGGAGGGGGGGTCGATCGCGACGAGGACGCCGCCCCTGAACGTCAGGACCGCCCGGACACGCGCCGCGAGGAACTCCTCGAAGGTGCGGGCGCGCGCGCCCCGCTCCCGCGCCTCGGTGTAGAGGCGCAGCTCGGCGGAGCGCGGGCGGCGTCCCACACTCCAGGCGGCCGTCCCGTCCCCGGCGGATGCCGGCCCGCGGGCCAGAACCAGGCGGCCCACTGCCTCCTCCGCCTGCTCCTCGGTCATGCCGACGAACGGCTCGCCGAGGAAGATCTTCCCGGCAAGATCGGCGGAGAGCTCGGGCCAGCGCTCGCGAATCCGGCGCACCCCTTCCTCGCTCGCCTTCTCCCATTCGGCGGCAGGGACGAAGTACGCCGCCACCTGCGCCGCGGAGGCCGTGTAACGCGGCGGCTTGCGGACGCCGTAGGCCCGCAGGAGGGAAACGTCGGCCCGGCCCGGCGCCAGGATCGTCCGGTCTCCGCCTGCGGAAACCAGGACAACCGACTGGCCGCGGGGAAGGTCGACGCTGAGATTGCCACCGCCGTGGGTGCGCACCGTGATCGGGTTGAGGACGTACAGGACTCCGCCGACAAGCGCCCGCAGGTCGGTCGCGGGGGCCGCGGCACCATCCGCCTGTGCGCCGGCGACCGCGGCCGCGCTCCCGTCGGGGGCGGCGAGCAGCAGGAGAAGCGCTACGCCCGGCCGAACGCCCGCTTGAACAGATCGTCCACGTGGCGCAGGTGATGCTTGAGGTCGAAGCACCGATCGAGATCCTCCGCGGCGAGTCGGGCGCTGATTTGGGGGTCCTTCTTCAGGAGTGTCTTGAAATCGCCCTTGCCGTCCTGGGCGGCCATCGCCGCCTTCTGGACCCAGCCGTAGGCGTCGTCGCGCGTCGCCCCCTTGCGGGCCAGCTCCAGGAGCACCGTGCCCGAGTAGATAAGTCCGCCGGATCGCTCGAGGTTCCGGCGCATCGCCTCGGGGCGCACCACCATCCCCGAGACGATCCGCGTGAAGCGATGGACCATGTAGTCGAGCAGGATGGTGGCGTCCGGCAGGACGATCCGCTCGGCGGACGAGTGCGAGATGTCCCTTTCGTGCCACAACGGGATGTTCTCCAGCGCCACGTGCAGGTAGCCGCGCACCAGCCGCGCCAGGCCGCTCATCTGCTCGCAGCCGATCGGGTTGCGCTTGTGCGGCATGGCGGACGAACCCTTCTGGCCGGCCCCGAACGGCTCCTCGACCTCCCCCACCTCGGTGCGCTGCAGGTGGCGAATCTCGGTGGCGAACTTCTCGATCGAGGTCGCGGCGATCGCCAGGGCGGCCACGTATTCGGCGTGCCGGTCGCGCTGCACGACCTGCGAGGAGATCGGCACCGGCTCCAGGCCCAGAGACCCGAGCGCCGCCGCCTCCACGTCGGGGCCGATGTGCGCGAACGTGCCGACGGCGCCGGACAGCTTCCCGACCGCCACGCGCCTCCGGGCCGCCGCCAGGCGGTCGATGTTGCGCCGCACTTCGCTGTGCCACAGCGCCAGCTTCAGGCCGAAGGTCATCGGCTCGGCGTGCACTCCGTGCGTCCGGCCGACCATGACGGTGTCCTTGTGCTCGAAGGCGCGCGTCTTGATGGCGTCCGCCAGCCCTTCCAGCCCCTTGATCAGGAGCTCCGCCGCCTCCACCATCTGCAGCGCCTGCGCGGAATCCACCACGTCGTTGCTGGTCAGGCCCAGGTGGATGTACCAGGCGTCGGGCCCCACGTTCTCGGCGACGTTGTTGATGAAGGCGATGACGTCGTGCTGCACTGTCGCCTCGATCTCCTTGACGCGCTTCACGTCGAAGCGCGCCCGCGCCCTGATGCTGGCCGCGGCCTGCTTCGGAATCAGGCCCCGGTCCGCGAGGGCGTCGCAGGCCGCCAGCTCGACGTCGAGCCAGCGCTGGAACTTCCGCTCGTCCTCCCAGATGCGGGCCATCTCGGGACGCGAGTAGCGCGGGATCATCTCAGACCTCGAACCAGGGGGAGGGGGCCGCCTGGCCGGCCGGGTGCAGATCGGGCGCGCGGCGCCCCCGGCGCTCGAACTCGCGGCGCGCAGCCCCGAGCGCCAGATCGGGGCGGTTGTTGGTGCGGCTCAGGTGCGCCAGGATCACCCGGCGCGTCCTCTCGGTCGCCACGTCGCACAGCAGGGCGGCCGCCGTCTCGTTGTCGAGATGGCCGTGCCGTCCCAGGACGCGCTGCTTCACGACCTGAGGATAGGGCCCCTCCCGCAACATGTCCAGATCGTGGTTCGACTCCAGCATGAGCAGGTCGCAGTCGCGGAGGGCCCGGCGCACCGGCTCGGGGTCGTGCCCCAGGTCGGTGGCGTAGCCGAAATTCTTGCCGGCGCACGACACCGTGTAGCCGACCGTCTCGACCGCGTCGTGCGGCACCGGGAACGCCGCGACCGTCATGCCGCCCACGGCGAACGGGGCCCCGGGCTCGACGCTCAGGTGGGCGTGCGCACCGTGCCCGTTGGGCGCGGCGCGCGCCAGCCCCGCGGCGCGGAAGGTGGCCGCCGTGCAATGGAGCGGGACCCTGTAGGTCTTCGAGAAGAGCGCCGCTCCGCGGACGTGATCGGCGTGCTCGTGCGTGACCAGGACGCCGTCCAGGCGGTGCGGCTCGACCCCGACCGCGCGCAGGCGCGCGGCCAGCTCGCGGCAGGAAAAGCCCGCGTCGAGCAGCAGCCGCGCCCCGCCCCCCTCGATGCAGGTCGCGTTCCCGGCGCTGCCGCTCCCCAGAACCGCCACCCGCATGCCCGGCGTCCCCCGACGCGCGCGACCGTTCGAAGCGCGTCCAGATTGTACC
>JACOUZ010000059.1 GCA_016177515.1 Acidobacteriota bacterium | reverse complement strand
GGGACCGGTGAAGCGCGGCCCGTTCGAGTATGCCGCGAAGATCCAGGGGCACGAGACGGCCTATTCGGCCCTGCACCGCGCCAGCCCGCTTCTGTGCGCTTCGTGCCACGAGTTCCGGAACGCCCGGGGAGTGCCGGTGCTCTCCAACTACAGCGAGTGGCAGGTCGGCCCCTACCCGGCCCGCGGCGTGGCGTGCCAGGACTGCCACATGCCCCTCGTCCCCGGGTCGCCGGCGCGGGGCGCGGCGCCGAAGAGCGGCCTGCGGGTCGTCAACCTGCACCGGCTGGTCGGAGGCAGCGCCATCAGCCAGCTGGCGAGGGGGCTCGATCTGAAAATCGAATCGATGACGATCGCCGGGGGCACCGCCGAGGTCGCCGTCGTCGTCACCAATGTCGCCGCCGGACACTCGGTCCCCGGGGGGCTGTCTTCCAAGAGCCTCGTTCTCGCCGTCGCGGCCGAGGGGGCGGATGGCCGTCTCGAGAACCGGCAGGAGAGGGTCTATCGCAGGGAGCTGAAGGACGATCGCGGCATCGTCGTGGTGACGGTCGCCGACATGTTCCTGAAGGCCGCGACGGTGGGGAGCGACACGCGCATAAGGCCGAAGGAGTCGCGCCGGGAACGCTTCGGCGTGACGGTGCCGCCCGGGGCCCGCGCCATCGTCGCGCGGCTGGAATACCGGGACGCCTCCGACCCGCGCGGTGCGCCTACGACCTTGACGGTGACGGAGGTCAAGCGCCCGCTCGGCGCGCGTTAGCGGCGAGTCTCCGGGCGAGATCGCGCACCGGAGAATACAGTCCGTCGACGTCGCAGTCCTCCGGGCCGGCCTGCCGGGCGGAGGCACGCCCCCGCAGGGGATCGCTGAAGGCGGAGAACAGGGTCTTCCCCATGGGAGATGCGAGAGGCGGAGCGGCCTTGCGGTCGCCCTCCCCCAGGACCCCCTTCACCGGCGCCTGGATCGCCCCCGCCTCGATCGCCCTCCGGCAGTTGGCCAGCGCCCCCGCGCGGTCCCGCTCCTGCCAGTCGAGATAGCCGAGCAGGAAGGCGGCCTCGACGCTCTTCGGATTCGTCCGGAGCGCCGACTCGAGCCAGGAGCGCGCCTGCGCCGCGTCGCCGCGCACGATGGCGACCTCTCCGAGCCGCACCATCGCTCCGGTCTCCTCCCCGTTGATCGCGTGCGCCCGTCGGAAGTGCTCCTCCGCGCCTCCGAGGTCGAGCGGCAGCGACGCGTCGGCCGGGGCCAGGAGCGCCCCGAGGGCCAGATGCCCCCGGGCGCTTCTCGGGTTCACCCCCACCAGGCGGGTGAGCGCGTCGAGCGCCCCGGCGGGCTGCCCGATCTCCCGGCGGCACTGGCCCAGGTAATAGAGCGAGTCCTCGTGCCGTGGATCCAGGGCGAGGGCCCGCTCGTAGGCCCGCCCGGCTGCGGCGAAATCGCCCCGGGTGCGCAGGGCGGTCGCCTCGTGGTAGGACTCCCAGAAGCGCAGGACCGAGGCGCGGTCGATCGCGCCTGCGGAACTCCCAGGCGCCGCGGCGGCCGGAGTTGGCATGGGCCCCCGGGTCACGACGGGTTCTTCTCCTTCGACGAGAGTCACGGTCGAGTTCCGCGGCAGATCGCCGAACGCCTGGCGCGAGCCGTCGGGCCAGGCGATTTCGAGGCGATCGACCGCGGGCGCATCGCCGATCCCGAAGTGGGCTTCGCCCGGCGGCGACTGGCTGATGTAGGAGGATCCCGAGCCGATCTCGCGGACCTGCGCCAGGCCGCCGGCGGTGATCCGCACCAGGGCGCCGGTCGCGAACGTCGTCGTGGCGCGGCGGCCGCCGCGCGGCCCGCGGCCGCCCCGGGGCCCGCGCAGCACGAGGCGCAGGAAGCCCTTCGCGTTGCCGCCGTCGTTGCGCAGCAGCCGGGCATCGCCGCCATTGACCAGCACGGCGACGTCCAGGTCGCCGTCGCCGTCGTAGTCGGCGAAGCCGGCGCCGCGGCCGACGTTCTCGACGCCTAAGGCGGGGCCGGCGGCAGCCCCGGCCTCGAAGAAGCCCTGCCTCTGCCCGGCGTTCCAGAAGAGCAGGTTGCGCATCGGCACCAGGCGCGACGGATCGTCATCGCGCTGGAAGGTGCTGCCGTTCACCACGAACAGATCGAGCCGGCCGTCGTTGTCGAAATCGAGGAAGCCGGTCCCCCAGCCGATGAAGTCGAGCGCGATTTGGCCCAGGCCGACCTGGTCGGCGACGTCCAGGAAGCGCAGCGGCGGCGCCGGCCCCGGGGCGTCTTCCCCCCGGTCCCCGGCCCCCGGAGAGGTCTCGCGCTGGTTGTCGTACAGGGCGTTCTCCTGGGCGATCCAGTGGGTGACGAAAACGTCGAAGTCGCCGTCGTTGTCCCAGTCGCCGATGCCGAGCCCCATCGCCCCCCTGTAGTCGGCGACCCAGGCCGAGTGACTGATGTCCTCGAACCGGCCGTCCCCCAGATTCCTGTACATGGCGTTGTCGGAGATGTCGTTGGCCACGTACAGGTCGGGCCAGCCGTCGCGGTCGAAGTCGCACCAGGCGGCGGACAGGGAGCGGCCCGTCGGATTGTCCACGCCGGCCTGGCGCGCGACCTCGCGGAGCGCGCCGCCGTCGTTGCGGAACAGGAGGTTGCGCTCCGGTGGATACGACGACGGGTTCAGTGTGAACGGGACGACGGCGCGGTACTGCTGCGAGGACTTCCCGGCCAGCTCGGGGTCGTAGCGGTAACGGACGTAGCCGGAGACGTAGAGATCGAGGTCGCCATCGCGGTCGTAGTCGCCCCAGGCGGCCCCGGTCCAGAATCCGGTCTCGGAGCCGATCCGGGAGGTCCCCGACACGTCGGTGAACGTGCCGTCGCCGTCGTTGCGATACAGGAGGTTTGTCCCTAAGCGGGTGACCGCTAGGTCCAGGTCGCCGTCACCGTCATAATCGCCCCAGGCCGCGCCCATGCCGCAGCCGCGCGCGCCGACGCCGGCGGCGTCGGTGACGTCTGTGAGCCGGCCGCCGCCGTCGTTGCGATACAGCGCGGATCGTGCCGGGGAGGAGGCCGCTTCATCCGGCGCGGCCGTCAGCGGGCCGTCCTCGTTCACCAGGAACAGGTCGGGATCGCCGTCGTTGTCGTAGTCGCCCCAGACGGCGCCCTTCGAGAATGCGATCCGCCGTACGCCGGCGCGCTCGGAAATGTCGGTGAACGTGCCGTCCTTGTTGTTCCGGAAGAGCGCCGCACGCGACTCCTCGTGCGCGACGAACACGTCGAGCCAGCCGTCGTTGTCGAAGTCGGCCCACGCAGCCGAG
>JACOUZ010000058.1 GCA_016177515.1 Acidobacteriota bacterium | reverse complement strand
GATAAGGGTCGTAGGAGGACGGGTCATCCTCGTAGTCGGCCACGACCGTGGCGTCGTACAGGCCCGAATGGCCCACCTCCGGACAGTACCTGGTGCCGACGTAGTAGTGGTAGAACTCGTTGATGTTGAAGCGCTCCCGAACCAGGAAATCCGCGTGGAGAAGGAGGGCGGCGACCGCGAGACCCCCGAGCAGGGCCGGGTACCGGTTGCCGAGCGCGGGGACGCGGTCCTTCAGGAGAAGCAGGAGGGCGAACGCGGCGAGCAGCAGGATCTGGACGATCGGAACCGCCGTTGTCGGCACGGAGATCTCCACCTATCCTGTGACGCTGTTCGGCCCCCGCACAGGGGGTCGAGTCTCGCCGCCGGCGAAGAGCCGATCGGCGCGTATCCAGAACCACAGCACGGCCCCGAGAATCGCGAAAACGGACCCCGTCGCGAGCGCCGCGCCCCAGCCGAGCGCCTGGACCGTGACCGGGACCAATAGCGCGCCGATGCCGCCGACCACGTTTCCACCCGTGTTCAGAACGCCGCAGGCCGCCGACGCGTGCCTCCCGGAAACTGAGATTGTCGCGGCCCAGAATGGGCCCTCGGTCAGCTGCTGGCACCCTAGACAAAGCGACAGGTGGAGGACGGCGGTGTAGGGATTGCCGGCGGTCGCCGCGGCGACGATGAATCCTGCGGTCAGCGCCAGGCCGAAGATGGACGGCAGCCTGCAGCCCCAGCGCATCCCGATGCGACGGCTCAGCCCGTCGCAGATCGCTCCGCCCGCCAGCGCGCCGATCGCCCCGGCGATCCAGGGCGCGGCGGCGTAGAAGCCGCCTTCCAGGGCCTTGAATCCCCGGCTGTCGACGAGATAGATGAAGAGCCAGTTGAAGAACAGATAGAAGACGTAGTTGCTGCAGAAGTAGCTGGCGGTGAGGAGCAGGACCTCGCGGTCCTTCAGCACCACCTTCCAGGCGGATTCCCGCAATGCGATCGGCCGGGAGGGGCGACGGGCGTCAATGAGCGCCAGCTCCTCCCGGCTGACGCCCGGATGCTCGGCGGGCCCGTCCCTGACATACCACCACCAGAGCCCCGCCGTCAGGAACGCGAGCGGCGCCGTGAGGACGAAGGACTGCCGCCATCCCAGCGATTCCATCAGCCAGGCGATCAGCGGCCCGGTGGCGGCGGAACCCAGCGTCAGGCCGGCATTGGTCAAACCGTTTGGAAAGGCCCATCCCGAAACCGGGAACCAGTTGCAGATGGTCCCGCCGGAGGTGACCGGATAGAGTGGCGCCTGCGCCACTCCCATCAGGAACCGGAGTCCCACCAGGCTGACGAGGATGACGGCGGGAGACGCGAACGGCCGGCCGGGGACCAGTCCCACGAGCACGTTCAGCAGTCCCCACAGGATCGCGATGAGGGTCAGCGCCCGCCGGCTGCCGATGATGTCGCCGAACACCCCGCCCGGAAACTGGAAGAGCGCGTAACCCCAGGCGAACGCGGCCAGCACCATGCCGAGCTGGATCTGCGACAGGCGCAGGTCGGTCATCATGTGTTCGCCCGCGACGGACATGTTCGTCCGCAGCACGTAGGCTACGAAGCTGGAGACGAACAGCAGGACCAGGATGATCCAGCGGACCGACGTCATCCGCCCTGCGGGGTGGGAGATTTGCGTCTGCGTCACGGGCGGGCTTTCTCCGGTCGCCTGCCGCTCGGCTGCTACGGAGGCGTCGGACAGGCCAGCAGATAGGGTATCAGGTTGCCCGATGAGGCGTGGCCCAGGTCGCTCTCGGCGCACGTCCCCTCTCCGCTGTCCAGGTCATAATACGCGGTCCCCGCCGGCGGGATCGACAGGTCGCTGGCGGTCGTCGCCCCGTCGCGCGAGGCCGGCCACGGCCGCGCCGCCGAAGCCCGTGCTGCCGACTCTTACCGGCCCGCGACGGCGGCCGGCTGGTACGCCTCGAACCAGTGCCGCGTCCGGTTGCAGGCGGCGCACACCGAGAGCATTACGGGAACTTCGACCAGGACGCCGACCACCGTCGCGAGGGCCGCCCCCGAGCCGGGGCCGAAAAGCGTGATGGCGACCGCAACCGCCAGCTCGAAGAAATTGCTGGCGCCGATGAGCGCGCCCGGAGCCGCGACGTCGTGGGGTATCCGGAAGTAGCGCATGAGGCCGTATGCCAGGCCCGCGTTGAAGTAGACCTGGATCAGGATCGGGATCGCGATTAGCACGACGTCGAGAAAGCGGCCGGTGATGTTGTCGGCCTGGAAGGCGAAGATCAGAACCAGCGTGGCGAGAAGCGCCACGGTCGTCACCGGCTGGAACACCGACAGGAAGGAGCGCTCGAACCATTCTCTCCCTTTGAGTCGGATGAGCGCGAACCGGCTCAGGCTTCCTGCCGCAAGGGGAATCAGGATGAAGGCGACGACGCTGTAAAGGAGCACGTCGAACGGGATGTGAAGGTTGCTGACTCCGCTGACCAGGAGGCCGACCACCGGCGCGAAGAGAACGAGCATGATCAGGTCGTTGAGTGACACCTGGACGAGCGTGTAGGACGGGTCGCCGTCGGTGAGGTACGACCAGACGAAGACCATGGCGGTGCAGGGAGCCGCCGCGAGGATGATCGTTCCTGCCAGATACTGGTCGGCCAGCTCGGGGCCGATGAAAACGAGAAAGATCTGCTTGAAGAAGATCCAGCCGAGCAGGGCCATCGAGAACGGCTTGACGCCCCAGTTGACGAAGAGGGTGACGAGGATGCCGCCCGGCCGCCGGCCGACTCCGAGAACGCTCCCGAAGTCGATCTTGAGCATCATCGGGTAGATCATCAGCCATATGAGGAGCGCAATCGGCAAGTTGATCTGGCTGCCGCGGCCGAACTCGAGCTTCCGCAGCGCCCCGGTCACTCCGGGCAGGTGCCTGCCCAAAAGCACACCGGCGACCATGCAGCCCACGACCCAGATCGAGAGGTAGCGTTCGAAGAAGGCGAGGCGCTTGCCCGTCGCCGCCGCTTTCACCAGGTGGCGAACCAGCGTCTCGATGCGGTCCCTGACGCGCCGGAACCCCTCCTCGTCCATGCGCTTCGGATCCGGCAGGTCCCAGTCCAGACGGTGCCTCGCCCGGAGATGGGGACAGGCGTCACCGCAGCCCATGGTCACGACGTAGTCCCAGACGATTCCCTGAGGAAGCTCGCCGAGCCCCTTCGATGCATGACCGGCGAGATCGATTCCCCGCTCCCGCATGGAGCGGACCGCCGCCGGGTCAACCCGCCCCGACGGGTGCGATCCCGCGCTGAACGCCGCGACCTTGCCGGTCCCCAGCTCCCGCGCGAACCCTTCGGCCATCTGCGAGCGACAGGAGTTCTCGACGCAGACGAAGAGGACGCACGGCAGGGATTCAGCCACGCGGCCGCCCCGGACGGGACGCGCGCTCCGGCCCCTTCGAGGCCGTGGTCGCCGCCTTCCCGGCGGGGCCCAGGGCGCACACCTCGGCGAGCGGCATCCCGAGCACCTCCTTGAGACGGCGGCGATCGTCCCGGATCTTCGGGTCCCGTTTGAGCGCCCTCCGGATGAGTCCGAGGATGCCCCGGGCGTAGGGGTTGTGCTCACCGCCGGCCAGGGCGTAGCGGATCCAGCGTCCCTCCCGGCGATCATCGACGAGCCCGGCGGCCTTCAGGATCGCCAGGTGCTTCGAGACCGTGGAAGGCGCCAGGTGCAGCACCGCCTGGACCTGGCACACGCACAGCCCGTCGTCCTCGAGGAGCTTCAGGATGCGGCTACGGGTCGGATCTCCGGCCGCCTTCAGAGCCGCTTCGAGCTGGCGCAGCACGGACTCCTCCAGTTCGTCATATGGCGAAGTGTAGAAACCATATCCCAACGTGTCAAGAGGGAGGCGCGGCAGCCGCAAGATCCAGCGGCGACGGGTCACTCTCGTCGCGGCCCGCAGGATCCCGGAGGGAATTTCGCGTTTCGCGGACCCGGGCTTCCTGTGCCGCGCAATCCTTGCAGGCCGCCGTCGCGATGGTGACTGCGGCTGCGCAGAGCCCGAGTAGCCATCCAAGGGCACAACTTATCCTTGAACTTGAGCCGCTAACCTCCATCCCACTCCGCCCCACCGGAATCTCTCTGCGGCCGGCCAGAGCTGCATCTTTTTTGCTTCATCGCCTGTCGCACCTAAAGAAGCCTTCAGCGTTTCCAGGCTCCGGGATCCTGGGGAATTCTCCTAAGAGCAAACCGGATGCCAGGGACAGGGAGTACGCTACAATCCTCGCATGGCGATTTTCGAGCCACTGTTCAAGGCGCTGAACGACGCCGGCGTTCGCTACGTTGTGGTGGGCGGACTGGCCGTGGTGCTTCATGGTTATGCTCGCCTGACCGCCGATGTGGATCTGATGGTGGACCTCGACGAGGGGCAGGCCAGGAAGACCATCGAGGCGTTGGTGCGTCTCGGTCTGCGCCCGAGGGTTCCTGTCGACGCGAGAGAATTCGCCGACCGGTCCGTCCGGGAGGGGTGGATTCGCGACCGCGGGATGCAGGTGTTCTCGATGTTCGACCCCGCCAACCCGATGCGAGTGGTCGACCTGTTCGTGCACCATCCGATACCATTCGAGGAGTTGTGGTCGCGCTCCAACGAGTTCCAGCTCCAGGACACGATCGTCCATGTCGCATCGATCACCGACCTGATCCATCTGAAGCGTCTGGCGGGAAGAGCCCAGGACGAGGCCGACATCGTGCACCTGGAAGCCATCCTCAAGATGAAGAAGAGCAAATGACGACCAAGCGGCTGAAGGCTGTGGAGTCCGCTGATCGCTGGGATGCGACCTGGGAAGGAGCCCGGAGACAGCTCCTGGAATCGACCCTCGCGGCCACCCCTGCACAGCGGCTGGCGTGGCTCGAGGAGATCCTGGAAATCGCGCATCGTGCGGGCGCGCTCGGATCGGAACCGACCGGGCGGGAGTCTTGAACCCTCCCTGCATCCGGCCCCCTCAGGGACACGTCAGCGTGATCCGCTCCGCCGTGGGCACGCCGTTCGAGGCGGCGTAGCCGTACGTCCCCGTCCCGCACGCATGTCGCCCGCGAACGAGGTACCAGAACACCTGGCCCGCGCCGGGGGATGCGGCATCCGACGCCGTCTGCGCCGGTATTCCTGGCGCCAGGCACGTCTCGGACGCGCCGGCCCCCACCGGCAGCTCAGCGGCGAGGCCGCGGGCGACGTCGAAGACCGTCCCCGCGGGCGCGCCGGGGATCGCATCCCAGGTCAGCGTCATGCCGTCGGCCGCAAACGTGTCGTTCGGGACCTCCCCCGGGGGGGCGACGGCCGCCCCCGGCGCGCACGCGCCTGCCAGGCATCGATCGCCCTCGGTGCAGATGTTGTCATCGCTGCATGCGGTCCCGTCGGCGACGACCGTGCAGGCGGAGGTGCAGCACGAGCCCGGCGTCCCGTTGGCGATCCCGTCGTCGCATCCTTCGGTCGCGTCGATCTCGCCGTCGCCGCACTGGATCGTCTGGAACTGCCGCATCATCTCGTGGTCCTCGTGCTCGAGGATGTGGCAGTGGTAGGCGTATTTCCCCTTGTAATCCTCGAACCGGGCGATCACCCGCAGGATCTGGTTCGGCCCGACCATCGCCGTGTCCTTCCAGCCGCTCTCCTCGGCCGGCGGAGCCTGCGGCGTGCCGTTCGGGATGATCGTGCCGCCCGCCCCGTTGGTGAACCCGTCGCGGTCGAGGACCTGGAACATCACCAGGTGCATGTGCATCGGGTGGGAGACGCCCGAGTCGTTGATGAACCTCCAGATCTCGGTCGTGCCGAGCTGGGGGTACTCGGTGATGTCGTTCCAGTGCAGGCCGTTGATCTCCCACATCGAGCGCCCGCACCCGTCGGTCCCCGACTGCTTGAGACGGAAGTCCCGCGTCCCCACGGCCTCGGCCGGATCGATCCTCTGGATCGGGCGCAGCGCGGCGGGCACCGGATCGGTGTCCCCCGCCTGGCTGGCGACGCGGAATTTCATCATCCGGGCCACGTCGACCGGTCCGTTCGGGAACGGCGCCCCGGCGCTGTTGTTCAGGAGGATCTCGTCGCCGTTGGCAAAGCCCGCGAAGTCCACGACCACGTCGTAGCGCTCGCCCGGGCCGATGGTGAGCGAGCCCACGCCGTGGGCAGGCGCCTCCAGGAGCCCGCCCTCATTTCCGATGACGCTGAAGGTGAGTGTCCCGGACGGCGGGATGAGCGACAGGGTATAGACGCGCGACGTGGATCCGTTCAGCAATCGGAACAGGTACTTGCCACGCCGGACGTCGAGATAGGGCCAGACCTTGCCGTTGACGATTACCTTATCGCCGAAGAAGTGATCCACCCACGTGCCCGGATAGGACAGCGATCCATCCGGGTTGAACTTGCGGTCCTGGATCACCAGCGGGACCTCGTACTGTCCGCGCGGCAGATTGATGGCGTCCTCCACCGCGTCGCGCATCAGGTAGGCGCCCGCCAGGCCCATGTAGACGTTCAGGCGCGTGATGCCGAGGGCGTGGTCGTGGAACCAGAGGTAGCTCGCCTGCTGGTTGTTCGGGTAGGTGTAGGGCACCGGCGGATCCCCTGGCAGGTACGTGTCCTCGGGGTAGCCGTCGAACGACGCCGGGACGTGGCCGCCATGCAGATGAGCGACGGTCTTCGCCCTCGCCTCGGCGCCCATGATGCAGACGTCTCCGGCGCCGTCTTTCTGGACGTCGACCTCCAGGTAGTGGCTGTCCCGCCGCGGGACGCCGTTGGCGAGGTCGCGGATGTCGTTGATCCAGTTGACCGTCACCGGCTCTCCCGTGCGCGCCACGATCACGGGTCCGGGGGTGTGGAGCGGGCCGACCCCGTCGTGATATCCCCACACCCGCGTGGGCGGCAGCTGGCTGTGCAGGTGCTGCTCAAACTCGCGCGTGGTGATGTTGTAGGTGGCCGCGCCGCCCGGTGATCCGATGACGGGCGTGGCCACAGGCGGGATGGGCAGCGGATCGAGATAGGGCGTGAGCAGGATGGGGCAGTACGTTCCGGCGCACGCCGAGCCATCGCCCTGGTACGTGCCTCCGCTCCCCGTGCATTCGCTCTGGCTGACCTCGGTGCACGTGCCGTTGCTGGCGCAGCAGGCGCCGGTCGCCACGACGCAGGGGTTCGGCGAGCAGGAGGTCCCGTCCCCCTGGTACGCGCCGGGAAGGGCGAGGCAGGCGGCCGGCGTCTGCACCGAGCAGGTGGCCCCCTGGCAGCAGGCGCCGCTGATCATCTGGGGCGTGTAGTTGATCACCAGCGCCGGCTTCCACGACACGCCGCCGGTCTGGCCGGTGTTCTCCCTCGTGCCGAAGCGCTTCGTCGTCTCGGTGGTCGTCTCGGTGCCGACGACGATCCAGCCGAAGGTCTGCGACGGGTTGTTAAGCCAGAACTGGACGTCGGCGACCAGCCCCGACGTCGAGCCCCAGGTATAGAAGCCGGTGTTGCCCACGGTCCTCGTGGCGCTTGCGGTCAGCGAATAATCCCCGCCGGGGATCGACCAGAACTGGTCCGGGTAGAAGGTGTGGTGCCAGGTGGCATCGCCGGGCGTCGGCGGCTCCCCGCGGCCCTGCTGGGAGTTGCCGGTGTTCGACGTCCCCTCGCCCCAGTCGGACAGGAGCCGGTGCAGGCTGACGTTGAAGCCGGTGGTGAGCTTGACCTTGTCGACGTAGAGGGTGAGCTGGACGCTGTTGATCGTGGCGCTGGCCGGGATGTTGGCGGCGATGTTGAACGCGAGGACGGCGCGGCGCACGGCCGGTCTGGTTCCCGGACCGGGATCGGCGTCGGCGTCCTTGACCTTGCCCGCGAACATCGTGGGGCCGGCCCCGTCGCTGCGGTCCTGGAAGCCATCCTGCGCGATCGGCTCGTAAAGCGTGTTGTCCTTCGTCGGCAGGAGCGTCACGGTGTCCGCCCCGGCCGGCACGGCCATGAGAAGACCGGCGATCAGTAGAATCAGATTGCGGGCCACGCCTCCTGAAGTTCTCATGGTCCCCTCCTGGCTCGATGATCGGCGCCTGCCGGGTGCACGACAGCAGTCTCCGCCAGCCGCCGTTTATGACCCGGGTGTACTTGTCCTCCCCGTCCGGTAGCGGTCGGGGTATGTGTCGCCGGCCGGATGCTCGGCGTACGAGCCATGGATAAGCAAAACCGGTGCCACAGGAGTCCGCTGAAGGAGGCCCTTCAATCCGCGCGGGACGGGAAGGGGGACTCGGGGCGCTGATTTTGCCTCGAAAGTCCTTGGAGAAAGACCGCGCCCGGTGGAGATTGTCCATCCGGAGAAAGATCCAATGCACCAGGTCAGGCACGTCCACATCGTTTCCAGAGTGGCAGGTCTTTTACTGGGCTGTTTTTTCGTGGCGGCGGCCGGGACCCTGGACGCTCTGGCGGAGTTCGCTGTCCTGCGGCCCGTGAAGGATGCCACCCTGATCGAGGATCCGGCCGGGGCCCTGGGCAACGGCTCCGGCCCGGCCTTTTTCGCCGGGCGGACGAGCTCGACGTCCGGCTCCATCCGCCGCGCCGTTCTGGCCTTCGACGTCGCCGCCGCCGTCCCCCGGGGGTCGACCGTGACCCGGGTCCTGCTGCGCCTGAACCTCTCGTCGACCAACGCCGGACCGGTTCCGGTCCAGCTGCACCGGCTCCTGGCCGACTGGGGAGAGGGCCCGTCGGCGTCCTCGGGCGGCGGCGGGGCGCCCTCGGCCCAAGGGGATTCCACCTGGATCCACAGGTACTACGACAATGTCTTCTGGACGCGTCCGGGTGGTGACTTCGACCCATTCCCCCGGGCCCTTACCCTGGTCGATCAGCCCGGTCCGTACTCCTGGGGATCGACTCCGGAGATGGCAGAGGACGTCCAGGCATGGCTCGATCACCCGGAAGCCAGCTATGGCTGGCTCCTGGCCGGCGACGAGAGCGGTCCCACGACGGTCAAGCGCTTCGACTCCCGGGAGCATCCCGAGGAGGGGAGCCGTCCGATGCTTGAGATCGACTACGTTCCGCCCTGCTCGCCCGACCCCGCTGGACCCGGGTACTGGCAACGGCAGTGCGCCAGCCAAGCAGAGCCCGGCTTCTCCGAATGGGTCCTCCCCTGCGCGGACAGGGTCCTCGCCGACCTCGGAATGGCCGGGATTGACGCGTGCGACGCCGTCCTCGCGAACCCACCGCGCTCGTGCCCGGATCGCGCCGCCCGGAAACTATCGGTCCTGGTCCTGAACGTCTGCGCCGGCCGGCTTCAAACCACCTGCCCGGCCGCTCCGGAGCATGGAGACTGCGTCTCCGCCAGCATCGGCGAACTCCTCGAGGAGATTTCCGGCCTGATCATGGCCGGTGACTGCCGAACCGCCTCCGGCTGCGCCACCATCCCGGACTGACCGGCATTTTTTTCGCAAGGATCGTCGGGCGGGGCGAAACATGCGCCGTCCGGACCGATGGACCGGCCCGGCAAATCTCCGTTTCTCTTCTTGACACCCTGCCCGGTGCTGCGTATATGCTCGTCGAAACTCCCAGACCGATGGCAAATATACAAGGAGCCCCCATGAGGTTTTTGAGCGGCCGACCTCTGGTGCTCTGGGTATCTCTATTGATCCTCGCGCTCGGTCTCCCCGGCCTCGCCGGGACTCCCCAGGCCGGGACCAGCGCTCAGAGGCTGGTCTCCGCCGATGCGGGCGATGGCGGGCGGTGTGGTTCCGCCTCCGGAGGCTCCGCGGACCTGGAGTCGGTCCTCATCCGTGTGTCCAGGCCGTACGGCTCCGTGGTGCAGGCCATCGAAGCGGCCGGCGGAACGGTGCTGCGACAATACAAGCACTTCGACGGCCTGGCCGCCCGGGTGCCGCTCTCGGCCCTCGAAGGCGTCAGGCTCTTGACCGGGCCCGGGGCGATCACCAAGGACCTCAGGCTGCCGCTGCCCGTGCCGGTCGACGATCTCAACTACCGGTCCCGCGGCCTGGTCCCGACCCGCGATGACAGAAACGTGTCGTTCAAGTCCGCCCAGTCGATTCCGGTGGCGGACTTCGCCGGCTTCGCCGCCGCGCACCCGGAGGCCTACCTCATCAATAACGCGACGTCCCGGGTCGATACTCTGCACGCGGACGGGTTCGCCGGACAGGGCATCGTCGTGGGGGTCATCGATTCCGGCATCCGCCCCGGGTTCCCCCACCTCTCCCTGGATGGTTCGGTGGTCGGGTGCGAGGACTTCATCGGCGACGGGATGGGCTGCTCGAACTTCGCCAACGCCGGTCACGGAACCTTCGTGGCCGGGATGATCTCGGCGAACGTCATCTTCTCGTTCAACCCGGCCGGCACCTTCTTCCGGTCGGTCTCCGCGCACCTGCCGGCGGCGATCGTGGCGCCCAACCGGATCCCGATGATCGGATCGGCGCCTCTCTCGAGCATTTACGCCCTGCGCGTCTGCAACGAGGACGGTTGCTTCACCTCGGCCATCCTGGCGGCCATCGACCGGGCGATCGATCTGCGCGACCGGTCCGAGGCGGGCGAGCCGGATGGCGTGAAGGTCCAGGTGGTCAATATCAGCCTCGGAGGCCCGACCCTGTTTGCCGGGCACGATATCTTTGACACGGCCGTGGACGCTCTTCTCGCGCACGACATCGTGGTGGCCACATCGGCCGGCAACGCCGGCCCGTCCGGGCTGACCTCCGGCAGCCCGGCCAGCTCGCTGTCGTCGATCTCCGTCGGGGCCGCCAGCATAGCCGGATACGAGCAGATCGTGGCCGACCTCCAGTTCGGCTTCGGCATCGGCTCCCTCTTCCGCCCCACGAACCACATCCAGACGGCGTCGTTCAGCTCGCGCGGGCCGCACGCCGACGGACGGCGCTCTCCCGACGTCACCGCCAACGGCGACTGGGACTACGGCCAGGGCTTCTCCGCCACGACCGGGGGCATCAACTTCGCCGGGGGCACCAGCTTCAGCTCCCCGACGGTCGCCGGGGTCGCGGCGGTGTTGCGGCAGGCCTTCCCGGGCGCCACGGCACGCCAGATCACCAACGCCATCATCGACTCGGCGAACCCCGGGCTCCTTGGCGACGGCTCGGGACCGCAGGACCAGGGGAACGGCTTCGTGGACGCCGGCGCGGCCCGGGCGATGCTCGCGGGCGGCTCGGTGCCGGATGCCCTGCCGGCTCCTCCTGCCGCCGTCAAGAGCGTCAAGAACAACATCGAAACGAACGCAGGCCTGACGGTGCGCAACGGGCTGGTACAGGAGACGTTCGGCCCGCTGAAGCCGGGCCAGCGCGGCGAGATCATCTACGAGGTGACGCCGAACACGGCGCAGGTGGTCATCAATGTATCCAACTTCAGCGCCGCCCTGCCTCCCGACCAGCAGAACCAGCTGTTCGGCGACGACCTCTTCTTCACCGTGCACAGCGCCAAGACATCGCGCCAGCCCGGCACCAGCGGCTACTTCTTCCAGGGTTTCATCACGGGCGGGCAGCTGGTCCTCGACAATCCGGAGCCCGGCCTGATACGCGTCACCACCAACGGCGACTGGACGAACGCGGGCGACGTGACCGCGAACGTCACGATCTTCTCGGTGGCCGAGGCGATCCCCGGGCTCACGGCGCAGGGGAAGATCCACGAGGGAGATCAGCTCGTGCGCACGGTCGCCGTTTCTCCGGGTACCTCCGTCGCCGAGTTCCGGCTCGGATGGCGGGAGGACTATTCCCACTATCCGACCGGCGACGTGGACCTGGTCCTCATCGATCCGGACGGCAATCTCAACTTTGAGGGCGCTTCGCTCGATGCTCCCGAGGTCGTTTCCATCGCGGATCCAAAGCCGGGGACGTGGGTGGTTGTGTTGCTCGGGTTCGAGCTGCACACTCCGGACGACAAGTTCGAGCTGCGGGTGAGCCTCGACGGCAGCGTCGTTCACTGAGCCGGCGAGGACGGAGGCCCCATTCAGGGGCAGGACGCGGCTACGGTGCGGCGCAGCCCCGCGCTCGTCGTGCCCAGCCCCTTCTCCCCGCCCGGGCCCACGAAGGTCACGAGGTAGAAGAAACCGCCCGCGGGTCCGGTGGGAACGTCTCCGTCGATGAAGACGGTGTCGGTCGGGTCGGGGTCACGGCCGTTCTGACACTCGCCGTAGCCGACAATCCAGGGAGGCAGCTCGAGGTAGGCGTTCCCCGTCTCGTCGAGACGACGCAGCTCCAGATCCTCCTCGCGTATTCCGGTCTGGTCCACGACGCCGTCCTGGTCCGCGCCCGCGTAATGGACGTCGAGAGTGGCGGCGAGCCCCTGCGCGAGCGTGCCCTGCCCGCTCTCCAGTGAGAGTTCGAAGAAGACCCCGGCAGAGTGACCCTGGTCAGGGCGCCTCGCGGCGCGCGATCCCCTGCCGCCGCGTCGCCGCCCGTGGCGCCGTCCACGGCCGTGCGGCTCTCCTGGCTTCCCTGGGCATCGACGTGTTCGTCGATGTCGCCGCCGGCGGCGGCGAGAGTGATCGTGATCGCCGCGGGGGCCGGGTCGGGGACGCCGCCGGAGTCGCGGGCGACCGCGCGCAGCTCGTAGTCGCCTTGCGGCATCCCCGACACGTCCCAGTGAATGAAGTAGGGGTAGGTCGTGTCGGGGTTCGGCTGCGCCGCGTCCCTGGCCGGGATCGGCGTGAAGCTCCCGGACGGCAGGGCACGATACTCCAGCCGCACGCCCGCCGACCGCGACACCCGGCCCGGGCTTCCCTGGAGCAGCCGCGCCGCCACGGTGACGCTGTCGCCGCGGATCGAGCGCCCCGCGCCGGGCGCGGCGAAGACCGCCTCGACCGACGCGACTCCGGAGAGATCGTCGCCGGCCACGAGAGTCACCTGCACCACCGCATCGGCGCCTTCCGTGTCGATCGAAACCGGGCTGAACGTGAAATCGATCAGCTCGGGGGGCGCGGTGTCGGCCCGCGCGACGCCCGGAGAGACGACGGCGAGGCCCGCGCACAGCCAAAGCCGCGCCGCGGCCCGGGGAACCTCGCGCCTGGCGCACGTGTTCTCCAGAGTCCGGTGCCTCTGCGCCGTTTTCATTCCAGACTCCGTGTCGGGGGACTGCGGTCAAGATACACCGGGACGGCGCCCCGGGCAATGTATCCTTGGCGGGCATTCATCGAGCAGAGGCGGGAATTGCAGCACGCATGGCTGCCGGGCGAGAAGCTCGAATGAGCGCGGGTTGTGGCAGAATGCGCCGGACAAGGAGGTGCTGCGATGCCTTTCGGAAGCCTGTGGCTGCCCGTGATCGTCTCCGCGGTCGTCGTCTTCGTGGCCAGCTCGATCCTCCACATGGCGCTCAAGTACCACAAGGCCGACTACAGGCCCCTTCCCAACGAGGAGGCGGTGCGCGATGCGCTCGCCAGGGGGAACCCGGCGCCGGGGCTCTACGTCACGCCACACTGCCCCGACATGAAGCAGATGAAGGAGCCGGCGATCATGGCGAAGTTCGAGAAGGGGCCCGTCGCCCTGCTCACGGTCATGCCGAAGGGCGCGCCGAACATGCCGAAGCACCTGACGCTCTGGTTCGCGTTCTGCGTCCTCGTGAGCTTCGTCGCGGCCTACGTCGCGCGGCACACGCTCCAGCCCGGCGCCGACGCGATGCTCGTCATGCGGATCACCGGCACGGTCGCCTTCGCCGGGTACGTGCTCTCGCACTTGAGCGACTCGATCTGGAAGGGGCAGCCGTGGGGCAACACCCTGCGCCACGCGGTCGATGGCCTGATTTACGCACTGCTGACGGGACTCGTCTTCCGCCTCATGTGGCCGGCTGCGTAGGGTCATGAGAATCGCCGTCCCCAGGGAAACCCGGCCGGGCGAGCGGCGCGTCGCGCTGACTCCGGAGTCCTGCAAGAAACTGGCCCAGGCCGGCTATGCGATCTCGATCGAGAGCGGCGCCGGCGAATCGGCTTTCTACCCGGATGCCGCCTACCGCGAGGTCGGGGTCATGGTGGAGACGGATCCGGCGGCGATGCTGGGCGCCGCGGACCTCGTCCTCAGGGTCAATCCCCCCGCACCCGGCGCGGCGGATCGGAACGAGATCCAGTGGATGCGCCCGGGGACAATCCTCCTGGGATCTCTCATGCCGCTGCGTCACCTGGAAACCGTCCGGGCCCTTGCGGCCCGCAGGATCACCGCCTTCTCCACGGATGCCATACCGCGCACCACCCGCGCCCAGGCCATGGACACCCTCTCCTCGATGGCGAACATCACGGGCTACAAGGGTGCGCTTTTGGCTGCGGCCGAGCTGAGCAAGTACTTCCCCATGTTCATGACGGCCGCCGGAACGGTCTTCCCCGCGAGAATCTTCATCATCGGCGCCGCGGTGGCCGGATTGCAGGCCATCGCCACGGCCAGGCGGCTGGGCGCGAACGTCTTCGCGACCGACGTCCGGCCCGAGGTCAAGGAGCAGATCGAGAGCCTGGGCGCCAAGTACGTGGGCGTGGAGCTGAAGGAGGGCGCCTCGGCCGGCGGCGGTTACGCCCGGGAGCTCTCCGAAGAGGACAAGGCGCGGCAGGGGAAGGTGCTCGCCGAGCAATGCGCCGCCGCCGATGTGGTGATCACGACGGCGCTCATCGGCGGCACATTCGCGCCGAAGCTCATCACGGCGGACATGGTCCGGCGGATGCGGCCCGGCTCCGTCATCGTGGATCTGGCCGCGGACGGAGGAGGCAACTGCGAGCTGTCGCGGCCCGGCGAGACCGTCGTCGTGGACCGCGTCCGGATCATGGCGCCCCTGAATCTTCCGGCAACCATGCCCACGCACGCCAGCCTGCTCTTCTCGCGCAACCTGGCCTCCTTCGTTCTGGCGTTCACCCGGGACAAGTCGTTCCATCTCGATTTATCCGACGATATCCAGAAGGGCTCGATCATCACGCACGAGGGCGAGATCCTGCACGCCAGGACCCGGGAAGCGGTGCAGACCGCCGGCGCGGGTGGATGGCGCAGCTGAGCGCCCGCGCCTCGATTCCACATGCCCATCCGTTCCGAAAGGAGGTGTTCGAGAATGTCCGGACAACAGGTTGCAAGGCTGGCGGTCCCGCTGATCGCCGCGGCCCTGGCCATCGGTGCCCTGGCACAGGGGCCGGCGCCCCCGCCGGAGACGGCGCCCCCGGTCGCGGACGCATCCACTCCGTCGGCGGGGGAGGGGCACGGCGCCTCGCCGGGTGAAGGCGCCCGGCAGTCGCTGGACTACTGGTCCATGGTGTTCGTATTCATGCTGTCCACGTTCATCGGTGTCGGCGTCATCCGGCGCGTCTCGCGCCTTCTGCATACGCCCCTCATGTCCATCACCAACGCGATCTCGGCGATCGCGGTGGTCGGCTCGATCATCGTCACCGGCTCCGACCACCCGCTCTACATCCGCGCCCTCGGGGCGATCGCCCTGTTCGCCTCCATGACCAACATCGTGAGCGGCTTCCTGATTACCGACCGCATGCTCAAGATGTTCAAGGGGGAGGGGGGGCGGCGGTGATCGACGCGCTCACCCAGCTGTCGTACGTCCTGGCGACCGCCCTGTTCGTCCTTGCCCTCCACTGGATGAACGACCCCAAGACCGCGCGCCGCGGCGTCCAGGCCGGGGTCGCCGCCATGTTGATTGCCGTGCTCGCCACCTGGGCGCAGCCGCTGATCATCATCCACCACGTCTGGATCGTCCTGGCCATCGCCGCCGGCTTCATGGTCGGCTGGCCGCTGTCCCGGGTCCCGCTGACAGCCGTGCCGCAACGGACCGCCCTCTCCCATGCCTTCGGCGGTCTCGCCGCCGGCCTGGTCGGCACGGCGGAGTATTTCCTCTGGCTGAACGAGGCCCGGGCCAACCTGACTCCCTTCCGCATGACCGCCATCCTCGCCGAGATCATCCTCGGTTACCTGACCTTCACGGGAAGCCTGATGGCCGCCGGAAAGCTGCAGGAGATCCGATGGATCCCCCAGCGGCCCGTGACCTACCCGCTGCAGAACGTCTGCAATATCGGTCTGCTCCTGGTGGCCTTCGTCCTCGGCGTGGCCCTGGTCCTGAACCCCGCGGTGTCCTGGTCCGCCGCCGTCTTCCTGGTGATCATCGGCTTGGCGCTGCTCTTCGGCGTCCTGCTGATCATCCCCATCGGCGGCGCGGACATGCCCACGGTCATCTCGATCCTGAACTCCTACGCGGGCCTCTCGGCCGTGGCCATGGGCTTCGTGCTCGACAACAAGCTCCTCATCACGGCGGGCGCCCTGGACGGCTCGAGCGGCCTGATCCTCTCCATCATCATGTGCAAGGCGATGAACCGATCTTTCGCGAACGTGCTCTTCGGCGCCTTCGGCAGCGTCGCGGCTTCCGGGGCCGGGGGCGAGCAGAAGGCCTACAAGGCCGAGACGATCGAGGGGGCGGCCCAGCTCCTCGAGCAGTCCAGCCTGGTGGTCATCATTCCCGGCTACGGCATGGCCGTGGCCCAGGCCCAGCACAAGGTGCGCGAGCTTTATGACCAGCTGAAGAAGCGCGGGATCACCGTGAAGTTCGCCATCCACCCGGTGGCGGGGAGAATGCCCGGCCACATGAACGTCCTGCTCGCCGAGGCGGACATCCCCTACACCGACCTCACGGAGATGGACGAGATCAACCCGGACCTCCCGCAATGCGACGTCGCTTTGGTTGTGGGCGCCAACGACGTGGTGAATCCCGCGGCGCGCTACGACAAGAGCAGCCCGATCTACGGCATGCCGATCATCGACGCCGACAAGGCCAGGACCGTGTTCGCCATCAAGCGCAGCAAGAACCCCGGCTTCGCCGGCATCGACAACGAGCTGTATTTCGCCGACAAGACCTGGATGCTCTTCGGCGACGCCAAGGCCGTCGTCGGCGAGCTGGTCAAGCAGATGTCCGGGGGCTCCGGCTCGCACTGAGAAACCGGATTCGACACGACGTTCCAGTGGGCCTGCTTGGCCTGGGGACGAGGTCCACGGCCTCCGCCAGGCGCTCCTGCAGCAGGGTCACGACGTGCGGGCGGGCCCTCTCCGGCAGATCGTTTTCGTCTTGTGCATGGGACTTCTCCAATCGGACGCGAGGATTCGCGCGGACAGGCATCGGTTCCCGGGGTCGGAGGCATTCTACCAGCCCGGGAGACCCAGCGGCGATAGAATGGACGCATGCGAGACACCTGGGCGCGACAGCCAGGGCGCTCAAGGAGAAGTACCCCGAAAGCGGATGGGCGCGCAAGGCGTCCGTCTGGATTCGATGATGCGTTGCCCTTTTCCCGTCCAGTCGGTACGAGGCGTGCTTTACAGTAGGATGGTCATGTCGCTGCAGGGACGCCGGCCGCCCGGTTCCTCGCGGGATTGATGTAGGTTCAGCCTCTAGAAACGGAAGGAGTCTTCCCATGCCGAACGAACCGAAGCCGCCCCAGCCGGGAACGATTCAGGTCATCGCCGGGGACGTTGTGGCGCGCGGGACGTACAGCAACAACATGCTGGTGTCCCACACTCCGGAGGAGTTCATCATCGACTGGCTCCTGAACTCCCCCGCCGGGATGCATCTGGTCTCGCGGGTGATCATCAGCCCCGGGCACGTCAAGAGGGTCATCGCGGCGCTGACCGACAATTTGCAGAAGTACGAGATGAACTTCGGGTCCGTGCGGTCGATCGACGCGACGGACCAGCAGTTTCACTGAAACCCGGCGGACCTGCGCCGCGCGTGCAATCAGGGTTGCGTCTGGTGCTCCGTGATCGTTGCTCGCGGGCTTGCTGCAACCTCTTGATGTCGAGTTGGTCCGTTTGCAGCATGGCCTTCATCACGTTTCTCGCTTTCTCAGCATCCTTGTCCTGCAGCATCTCGCCCAAGACAGTCGGGACCACCTGGCACGACACCCCAAATTTGTCTTTGAGCCACCCGCATCTTTGTTTCACTCCGCCCTGGGAGAGCTTCTCCCATAGGTCATGCACTTCTTCTTGCGTCTTGCGTTTCACGAAGAACGATATGGCGGGCGAGAACGTGAAGTGCGGGCCGCCGTTCCGCGCCATGAAATCCTGTCCATCGAGCCGGAAGGTCGCGGACATGACCGTTCCCTACCATGAGATTCCGGGGCCATCGGAGCGCCAGACGTATTTCCAACCGACCGGCGAAGGCGTTCGCCCGTGAAGGAGCCAGGGTGGCGATCACCGGGCGTAACGACACGACTTTGAAGGCGGCGCAGAAGGAACTGGGGCGGGACGCCCTGGTGATCAAGGCGGACATGTCGCGAGTGCCGGAGGTCTCGGCCACGATGGACCGGATCAAGAAGAGATTCGACCGGATCGACGCGCTGTTCGTCAACGCCGGCATCGGGCGATTCGTTCCCTTCGAAGCCGTGACCGAAGAGTTCTTCGACGAGACGATGGCCACCAACCTCAAGGGCGCGTTCTTCACGGTCCAGAAGGCGGTCCCGCTCCTCTCCCAGGGCGCCGCGGTGGTCCTGAACGCCTCGATCAACGCGGCGGGCGTCGCCGCTTACTTCAACTTCGTCAACCGCATCGCCCTGGGACTGGGCGTGGAACTCGAGCCGGAGCGCGGCACTGCACCGTGCCAGCTTCAGGTTGAGCTTCAGAACCGGACTCCTGCCGGAGCTGCCCCCTCACAGCGGGGTTCAGCCGCTCCGAGCGGAAAACCTCCATCCGCGCTCGGCACCGCCTCGGATGCTCTACGGATTCACACCCGGCCGCTCGCCCGCTGCCCGGAGCCTCCAACCAAGAGCAGGATCGCCGCGCCGGTCCTGCCGATTCGCGCGATCAACGGTGAGGCGGGGGTCCCCCGCGAGCCGTGTTCGCGTCCGAGAGAGGCCCGGCGGTCGCCGCGTATTCGGTGCGCCACTTGACTCATAGGCATGAGTCAACTAGGATTAGACCCATGAGTAAGCGCCTGCAAGTCTTGCTCGACGAGGCCGAGTATCGCGATCTCCGGAGGCTCGCCCGGGCGGAGAGGATCACTGTGGCGGAATGGGTTCGTCAGGCCCTGCGCTTGGCCCGCCGGCGGCAGCCGACCGGGAAAGCCGACCGCAAGTTGGCAGCCATTCGAGCGGCGGTAGAGCACGAGTTTCCCACGGCGGACATTGCGCAGGTCCTCGCAGACATTGAGCGCGGTTACTTGGGCGCGGACGCACGATGATCTTCGTGGATTCGAACATCCCGATGTACTTGGTCGGTGCCGCTCATCCTCACAAGGTTGAAGCGCAGCGGTTGTTGGAAAGATGCGTAGTCGAGCGCCAGCGTCTCGTCACGGACGCCGAAGTCCTCCAAGAAATCCTTCATCGCTACGTTGCCATCGATCGCCGTGATGCGATACAACCTGCCTTCGACGCGTTGCTGAGCGTCGTCGACGAGGTTTTCCCGATCGACTCAGCGACCGTCGAGCGTGCCAAGGCTATCGTCCTCGAAAGGCGCAAACTGTCGGCGCGGGACGCCGTTCACGCAGCCGTCATGGAGCGGCAACAGGTCGCGAGAATCCTCAGCTTTGACGCTGCGTTCGACGGTGTCCACGGAATCGAGCGCCTCTTGGCGTGAGCGATCTCTCCGCCGGGCCCCCGAGAAGACGCACCGCTGAGACCGCCGCGTCGCGGTATCTCTCTCATGTTCGAGAAGTGGCTGCGGGCGTGGCGGGCGCTGGGTTATGCTCGCACAGAGGCGGCGATCGACGACGCGGAGCAGGTGCGGGAGGCCACCGTCGAGCACGACGAGGAGGCCATCAACGACTTCAACGAAGTCGTGTGACCGGCGTCACGAGCAGCGTACTGGACACCCAGACGCACACCGCGTTCCCGAGG
>JACOUZ010000057.1 GCA_016177515.1 Acidobacteriota bacterium | reverse complement strand
CTCCGGGCCAAGGGCCTTCACATAGATGGCAAGCGCACGTTCGTAGCGTGCCTTCGCGCCCTCGAAGTCTCCAAGATCCAACAGCATGATCGCCAGCGCGTTAAGGGTCCTGGCGACGTCAAGGTGCCCGGGCCCGAGAGACTCCTCCTGGATCGCCAGGGCGCGCTCGTAGAGCTCCCGCGCCCGCCCGTAATTCCCGGTGGTTTGCAGCACATCGGCGATCTCATCGAGGCTTGCCGCCGTCTGGGGGTGTCGGAGGCCCAGCGCTTTCTCCCGGATCGCCAGGGCGCGCTCGAGAACCTCACGGGCCCCGCCGAGGTCGCCCAGCCTGTGGAGAAGGGACCCGAGATTCGTGAGGCTCTTTGCGAACTCCGGGTGGTCCGGCCCCAGGACCTTCTCCTTGATGGAGAGGGCGCGCTCGGCCAGCACCCGCGTCTCGGCGTCCTTCGACTTCCCCATGCTCAAGCCGGCTTCCACAACCAGGTCCAGGACGCCGGCGGCCTCCAGCGAATCTTTCCCGCCCGCCGCTTCCACCTTCACGAGGAGGGCGCGCGCGGTGGCTTCGGCTTCGGCGTATCGCCCCTTCTCGAGGAGCCGCCGCACGGAGTCGAGGTCCCCATCCACCATCCCGCCGGCAAGCGCCACCGTTGCGAGCAGGATGATCGCCGCGGTCCTGTGCCCCGGCGGAACGTGAGGCCGGGTCATCGGGTCCTCTCGGGCATTGGAGCGCATCGAACCGGGGCTTCAGGGGCAGGCAAGGGCGGCCGGTATCACGGCACCTGTTGAACTTCGGCCCAGGATACCCGTTCCCGACAGATTCTCCCCTTGCACGAGATAGCCGGCAGCCTGGCCTCGAAAGAGGAATTCTTCGCAGCATATCGTGAGAGGTGAAACCAGGCCTGCCTGGGCACAGACGAACTGATAGCCGCCGGTCAACTGCGCAAGATCCCCCATCCTGAACAGGTTGAACGAATCGGAGCCACTCTCGGCGCCATCCGCCCATCGACAGCAGGAGCAGCCTCTAATGCCCACGGGATCCTGATCACAGGGGCTCGGCAAAAAGGGGGAGAACGGCTCAAGGACAAACGGCTGCAGTGAGCCAGGTCCTGAGACCTCGCCCGGCAGCCCGATGGCCCCCGCCGTTCCGCCCGCGACCAGCGCAACTGCGGCAAGCACCAAGATGGCGCCAGGCTGCCGGAGGAAACGGGCGATCGCGTCCATCAATCGCAACCCTTGCTGAGTGGAATTTGAACCCATATAACACCTTGGATCCGCGCCTGTCAAGGCAATCAACTGGCGGGACATTGAGGCGGCCTCCTACAGCAATCAATGCTCTGGCGGACGAAACCGCACACCACGGTCCTCCGTTCGACACCGGGGCATCAGGGCCAGTCGCGACCCTGCAGTGGAGCGCCGTCGGTCAGCTTCGCGAACCGGCACAGGGAGCGAGGACGCCGTGGTACCGCGCCCACCTCCAATCAGGGCCACCTTCCTCTTGCGGAGCGCGGTTTTCGAAGTATGTTTGGCGCACCGGCAGGCGACGATGAAAAGGGCAACGGGTGTGCGCCTGAGCGTACTGATCGCGGCGGCGCTGTGCGCGGCGCCGGCGTGCGCCCCGCCGCGCCGGGAGCCGTTGCGCCGCCCCGGGGCCGGGGTCATGGCGCAGCGCCGGGGGGGGGGGGGGCGCCAGCCGGTCCGGGCGCGCGCGGCGGCGCTCGAGAGGGCGCGGGCCCGGGGGCTGGTGAACGCCGCCCCCGGCTCCTGGGCCGGCGTCGGTCCGCTCAATATCGGGGGAAGGGTCACCTGCCTGGGCGTCGATCCCAACGACCCGGACCGCATCTGGCTCGGCAGCGCGGCGGGCGGCGTCTTCGTCTCGACCGATGGGGGGACCGGCTGGAGCCCGGTCTTCGACGGCCAGACGGCCCTTTCGATCGGCTCTCTCGCGGTCCATCCGACCGATTCGAGCACGATCTACGTCGGGACGGGGGAGGACAACGGCGGCGGGTTTTCCTACGACGGCGAGGGGGTCTTCAGGTCGGCGGACGGCGGCGGGACCTGGACAGATCTGGGCCTCGCCGAAACGCGCCGCATCGGCCGGATTGCCGTCGATCCCCAGGACCCGCGGCGCGTGTTCGTCGCGGCCGGGGGGGACTGGTTCGGCCGGGACGCGCATCGCGGCATCTATCGATCCGCGGACGGCGGGGCGAACTGGGAGAAGGTCCTGTATGTCGCCGACGACGCCGGGGCGATCGATGTCGCCATCGATCCTATCGACACGAACCGAATCTACGCCGCCATCTGGCAAAGGCAGAGTCAGGGCCCGTCCTGGTACATCAGCGGGCCGCAGAGCGGAGTCTACCGTTCGAGCGACGGCGGCGCGACCTGGAGCCGGCTCTCGAACGGGTTGCCGGCCGGCCCCGATGTCGGCCGGATCGGTCTCGCCATCGCGCCCTCCAGCCCGAACATGGTCTACGCCCTGGTGATCGACGGCCGGGGCGACCTCTTCGGCTTCTACCGGACGACCGATGCGGGGGATACGTGGACGGCCCTGAGCGCCACCTCGCTGCTGCTCGGTGGCTTCAGCTATTACTTCGGCAACGTCCGGGTCGATCCCGCGGATCCGGACACCGTCTACGTGCTGGACGTGTTCCTGCTCAAATCGAAGGACGGCGGGGCGAGCTTCGGCATCATCGGCGCGAACGCCCACCCGGACTGGCACGACCTGATCTTCGAGAGGGGCGGTCTCCTGGCGGGAAACGATGCCGGCTTCTTCCGGAGCCGCAACGGCGGCTCGAGCTGGGAGCAGGCCACGACGCTGCCGATCACCCAGTTCTACGACCTGGCCATCGACCGGCTCCAGCCGTCGCGGCGCTACGGAGGCACGCAGGACAACGGCACCGTCCGCACGAAAACGGGGGACCCCTCGGAGTGGCAGAACATTCTGGGCGGCGACGGCCTGCACTGCGAGGTCGATTACACCAACTCCTCATTCGTCTACGCCGAGAGCCAGTACGGAGAGATCTACCGTTCCACCAACGGGGGCAACAGCTTCGTGCGCACCATGATCGGGCTCGACGCCAACGAGCGCAGGAACTGGAGCGTCCCGATCACGCTCGACCCGGTCGTGCCGACGACCCTCTACCTCGGCTACCAGAGGGTATGGCGCTCGATCGACTCGGCCGATTTCTGGCAGCCGTTAAGCCCCGACCTGACGGGCAATCCGGGGGCCGCCGTCAGCGCCTTCCGCGGTCTCGACCTGTCCCGACGACTCGACCGCGCCGGGGACGATCATCTGAAGAACCTCATCACGAGCACGATCACGGCCGTTAGCGTCTCGCCCGTGGACAACCGGATCCTCTGGGCCGGCACCGATGACGGCAACGTGTGGGTGAGCGCCGATGCCGGGACGACCTGGACGAAGGTCAATCCGCCCGGGCCGGCCCACTGGGTCACCGACATCGCCTGTGACCCGTTCGATGCTCGGACCGCCTGGCTGGCGGTGACCGGCTACCGCAGCGGCGACCGGCTGCCGTACGTGCGCGTCACCATCGATCTCGGCTCGACCTGGATCGACCGCGGCGGGACGCTGCCGCAGGTGCCGATCAACAGCGTCGCCGCCGACCCCGAGTGGCGCGGGCGCCTGTTCGCCGGGAGCGATCTGGGCGTCCACCTGAGCGACGACGGCGGGGCGTCGTGGTCTCTCATGAGCGGCGGCATCCCCTACGTGGTGGTGACCGATCTTGTGCTTCATGACCCGTCGCGGGCCCTGTACGCCGGAACGCACGGGCGCTCGATCTACGTCTACGATTTGCGCCAGCTGCCTCCGGCCGACGGCGATGGCGACAGCGTGGACAACAACCACGACTGCGCCCTGGCCGATCCCGGGGCCTTCGCCCCGCCCGGCGAAGTCGACCCGCTCACGGTAGGGCATGGGCCGGCCGGCGCCGCGGTCCTCTCCTGGCCCGGCCTGTCCGTCTCGGCCGGGCCGGGAACGACGTATGACGTCGCCGCCGGCGACCTGGCCGGCCTGGCGGCGCGCGGCACGGCGGCTTCGTTCTCCCTGGCCTGCGGACTTTCCGCCACGACGACGGCGGATCCCGCCCTTCCGGGCCCGGGCTCCGGTTACTACTACATGGTCCGCGCGCGCAACACCTGCGGCGCCGGGACCTGGGGCGCCGACAGCGGCGGGCTCGCCAGGATTTCCCCGGCATGTCCTTAGTCGGGCACGCCCGGCGGCGCGAACCAGCGATAGAGCGCCGGCACGACGACGAGCGTGAGGAGGGTCGAGGTCAAAAGGCCCCCGATGACCACCGTGGCGAGGGGCTTCTGG
>JACOUZ010000078.1 GCA_016177515.1 Acidobacteriota bacterium | reverse complement strand
TCCTTCCGCGGCCTGCAGCGCTCGCGGCCGATCGCTTCGATCGTGGAGGAGGCCCGGTCCCTGGCCGCATCGGGAGTGGTCGAGATCAACCTGATCGCCCAGGACACCACCGACTACGGGCGCGATCTCCCCGGCGGGACCAGCGCGGCGGGCCTCCTGCGGGCCCTCGGCGAGGTCGAGGGGCTCCGCTGGATCCGTGTCCTGTACGCCTACCCGAACCGCATCACCCCCGAGTTCGTCGAGGCGCTCGCCTCGGGGGGGCGCGTGGCGCGCTATCTCGACGTGCCGCTGCAGCACGCCGACGGGGAGACGCTCAAGGCCATGCGCCGGGGCGGCAGCGCCGCGACCCACATGCGGCTGGTGGAGACGCTGCGCCGCGAGGTGCCGGGGATCGCGCTGCGGACGACCTTCATCGTCGGCTTCCCGGGCGAGACCGAAGAGCAGTTCCGGACCCTCTGCTCGTTCGCGCGGGACGCCGAGTTCGACCACGAGGGCGTGTTCACCTACTCGGAGGAAAAGGGGACGGAGGCCGCGGGACGGCGGGACGACGTTCCGGCCGGGGTCAAGGAGGAGCGGCGCCGGGCCTTGATGGCGGTCCAGGAAGAGATCGCGGCGCGCCGCAGCCGCACGCTCGTCGGACGCACCCTGGAGGTCCTGGTCGACGGGCCGCCCGAGGACAGCGACCTCCTGCTGTGCGGGCGCACGGAAGGCCAGGCGCCCGAGATCGACGGTCGCGTCGTCCTGACCGACGCGCCGGGGCCGCTGTCCCCCGGCACCTTCGTCCGGGCGCGCATCGACGAGGCGCACCCGTTCGACCTGGTCGGCTCCGCCGTCGAGGTCCTGCCCGCCGGCCGGGTGCCGTGACACGCCGCGGTTTCGGGACGACCGGCGCGATCCTCATCGCCACCCTGTTCGGCGCCGGACGCTCGCCGATCGTGCCCGGCACGGTCGGCACGCTGGCGGCGCTGCCTCTGGCGATCGTGGCGCAGCGCCTCCTCCCGGCCTGGTGGTTCCTGGCGGCGGCCGCCGGCCTGGCGCTTGTCGGCGTCTGGGCCTCCGGGATCACGGCGCGCCACCTGGCGAGTCACGATCCGGGACCGGTGGTCATCGACGAAGCCGCCGGCATCTTCGTGACCCTGCTTTTCCAGCCGCCCGGGACGCGCACGATTCTTTTCTATTCCCTGGCGTTCATCCTGTTCCGGGCTATGGACATCATCAAGCCGCCCCCCGCCAGGGGCGCCGAGAGGCTGCCGGGGGGCTGGGGGATCGTGATGGACGATTTGATCGCCGGGGTGTACGCCAACCTGGCACTGCGGCTTCTGGGAGCGCTCTCCTTCCGGCCGGCCTGAGGGATCACCTGAATCGGACCTCTCGATGAAAATTTTCGACGACATCCCGACCTTGCGCGCGCACTTGAAGGCGCCGGTGGCGACCGTCGGCAACTTCGATGGCCTGCACCGCGGCCACCAGGCGATCGTGGCGACCGTCCTTAATCGGAGCCGCGCCACGGGCGGCAGCAGTCTTCTCGTCACCTTCGACCCGCATCCTCTCAAGGTCCTGGCGCCCGAACGGGCGCCGCGGATGCTGGCGACCCGCAGGCAGAAGCTGGCCCTGATCGAGGCCGCCGGGATCGAGTTCCTGCTGGTCCTGCCGTTCACCGTGGAGCTGGCCGAGGTGCCGGCCGAGCGATTCGTCAGGGGCCATCTGGCCGGCGGGCTGGGCGTGCGGGAGGTCTACGTCGGCGCGAACTTCAACTTCGGGCACGGCCGCGAAGGCAACGCCGATCTCCTCGTGCGGCTGTGCGGCGAGCTCGGGATCCGGGCGGCCCAGGTCGGCGAGGTGCGCTGCCTCGGAAGCCTGGTCAGCAGCAGCCGCATCCGCCGCGCCATCCAGGCCGGAGAGGTGGAGCTGGCGCGCGAGCTGCTCGGACGCCCGTATGTCCTCGAGGGGGCCGTGATCCACGGCGAATCGCGCGGGGCCGCCCTGGGGTTCCCCACCGCCAACCTGGCGACCGAGAACGAGCTGGTGCCGCAGGACGGCGTGTACGTGAGCGAGGCGGTGATCGACGGCGCGGTGCATCCAGCGGTGACCAACATCGGCGGCCGGCCGACCTTTGCAGGCGCCTCCTTCGCCGTCGAGTCCCATTTCCTGGACAGCCCGGGGGATCTGTACGGCCGTCCGTTGGAGGTGCGCTTCCTGGCGCGCCTCAGGCCGGAGCTTAAGTTCGACTCACCCCGGGCCCTCGTCGACCAGGTCCGGCGCGACATCCAGCGGGCCCGCGATTATTTCAGCGGCCGCTGGGAGCCATCCCCTCCCGCCCCCGCCGGACACTGACCCCGCCGAAGATCGGACCCGGCTCAGTCGCGGAACAGTTTCCTGAACCGATCGCGGGCCGAGGCGGAATCCGGGGCGCCCGCCCTGGACGCGGAGCGCTCGGCGAAATCGAAGAACTCGCAGAAGTTGGCGCGCTCCTTGTCGGCGACCCAGTCCGCCTGCGGCTCGCTGCACTGGTTGCTCGAGGCGGGGTCGTGGAAGCGGCAGTTGCGGCACGCGTGCAGGTCGGAGGAACAGTGCGTGCACTCGTCGTCGCGCAGGACCTTCCGCTCGGCGGGGACCTCCTGGCCGCACTGGAAGCAGGTGCGCATCGCGCCTCCCGGCGCGGAGTATACCAGACTGTGCTAACATTCCCGGCCCGCCCACAGCCTGGGCCCGGCCGAAAGCTCGGACAGGCTCCCGATTTCGGAGACCATGAGCGCGACGCCCCGAAACAGCCGCTTCGTGACCTTCGAGGGAATCGAGGGATCGGGCAAGACGACCCAGATCCAGATGCTTTCCAACCACCTCGAGGAGCGCGGCATCGATCACCTGCTGACGCGCGAGCCGGGAGGCACGCCGATCGGCGACCAGGTGCGCAGGCTGGTTCTCGACCCCGGCAACACCGCCATGACCCCGACCTGCGAGCTGCTTCTGTACGCCGCCGCCCGGGCCCAGCACATCGAGCAGGTCATCCGCCCCGCGCTGCTCGCCGGACGCCTCGTCCTGTGCGATCGGTTCAAGGACGCCACCATGGCCTACCAGGGCTCGGGCCGCGGCATCCGGCTCGATCTGATCGACGCCTTGCACGGGCTCGATACGCTGTCGATTCGGCCCGACCTCACCATTCTGTTCGACATCGAGGCCCCGGCCGCCCTGCAGCGCGCCCGCGCGCGCGATCACACCCGGTCCCGCGACGAGACCCGCTTCGAGCAGGAGTCGCTGGAATTCCACCAGCGCGTGCGTTCCGGGTATCTCGAGATGGCCCGGCAGGAGCCGGGGCGCTTCGTCGTGGTGGACGCGCGCGGCACGGTGGAAGAGGTGCATCACCGTGTGGTCGGGGCGATGGACCGCTTCCTGACCACGCGCGGGGCGCCGGAATGAGCCCGCTCCGCGTGCTGCCGCTGGCGGATTTCGTGGTGGGGCAGCCGCGGGCCACGTCCGCTCTCCAGCGCGCCCTGGAGGCGGACCGGATCTTCCCATCCCTCGTCTTCCACGGACCGGGCGGCGTCGGAAAGCTGTCCACGGCGCTTCTTCTGGCCCGCGCCCTGCTCTGCCAGGCACAGGGCGAGAGGCCCTGCGGCGCCTGCGTCTCGTGCCGCCACATCGGCGAGCGCTCCCTGATCCACGCGGACGTCCGGCTGGCGCTGCCGGAAAAGAAATCCGCGTTCGACCGGGACAGCTCCGGCTCCGAGGGGCCGGCCGGGATCGATCCGCAGGCGCTGCAGGCCGAGGCGGTCAGGAATCCGGTCTGGTCGGTCCTCATCGACCGCCTGCGCCAGGGGATCGCGTTTTTGCAGCGCAGTCCTTCGGAGTCGCCGCGCCGCGTCCTGATCGTGGATCAGGCGCATCGCATGGAGGCCGTGGCCGCCAACGCCCTGCTCAAGACCCTGGAGGAGCCGCCGGCGCACGCCCTGCTCGTCCTGATCACATCCTCCTGGCACGCCCTGCTGCCGACCATCCGCTCGCGCTGCCGGGCGGTGCCGTTCCAGCTCGTGCCCCGGACGCACATTGTCAATTACCTGGTCGAGCGCCGGGAGATGGCGGCGGAAGAGGCCGTCCTGCGCGCGGGGCTGTCGGGCGGGCGCATCGGCGCGGGGCTCGATCTCGACCTCGAAGAGTTCAGGCGGAGGCGCGACGCCCTCCTGTCCGTCCTGGACGAGCTGGCGAGGCACGGCGATCCCGGGCTGGCGGTGGCGCGGGCCGAGGCGATCGTCCAGGCGGGCGACTCGGCCGAGGGCGATCTCGAAATCCTGATGGCTCTCCTGCGGGACCTCATGGTCCTCGCGGCCTCCCCCGCCGCTGAGGCCCGCCTCGTCAACGTCGACATCGCGCCCGGACTGCGCGATCTGGCCGCCTGCCTGGAGGGCCGCTCGGGGCCTGCCCTCGAAGATCTCGAGACCGCCATCGAGTCGATACGCCAGAAGGGAAACCGCCAGCTCCTGGTCGAAAACTTCCTGATCGGCCTCGTTCCGGAAGTCCCCGGGCCGCCGGGCGTTCACGCCAGAAGCTGAACGCGTGTCCCTGATCCTCCGCCACGTCCGCGCCCATCTCAGGGCATTCGTCCCGGGGTTCCTGTGCCTGGCCGCGACCTGCGCCCTCACGCTCTACGTCCCCTGGCTCCTGAAGGAGGCGATCGAGGCGCTCCGCCATGGTTCGCCGCTGCGGCAGGTGGCCCGCTACGCCCTGGCGATCGTCGCGGTGGCGGCGGTCCTCGCCGTGATCCGGACGTGGTCGAGGCTCTTCATCCTGGGCGCCTCGCGGCGCATCGTGTGCGACATCCGCAACGACGTCTACGCGCACCTGCTCGGCCTGCCCGCGTCGTTCTACGCCCGCCGCCGGACCGGCGAGATCATGTCCCTTCTGGTCAACGACCTGATGCTCATCCGGTCGCTCTTCGGCCCCGGCATCCTGAACGTGCTCTACGTCGCGCTTCTGTATTCCGCCGGACTGACGCTGATGGCCCTGCTCGACCCGGTCCTGACCCTGGTCGCCGTCCTCCCCTACCCGTTCCTGCTGGCGGGCGTGTCGCGCGTCAGCCGCACGATTCACCGGCGCAGCAACGCCGCTCAGGAGCAGCTCGCCGAGATCAGCAACAAGGCCCAGGAAACGCTGAGCGGCATCAACATGGTGAAGGCGTTCGTGCGCGAGACGGGCGAGGCCGGCGCCTTCGATCTCCTCAGCCGGGAGTACCGCCGCCGTTCGCTCCTTCTCGCCAGGAGCCGCGGCCTCATTGTCACGCTCATGGGGGGCCTGGGAGGGCTGAGCACGATTGCCGTCCTGTGGCTGGGGGGACGGCACGTGATCGCCGGATCGCTCAGCCTCGGCGGGCTGGTCGCCTTCACCTCCTACCTTGCCCTCCTGGCCGGTCCGACCATCATGATGGGGTGGGTCCTCGGCGTGTTCCAGCGCGGCCTCGGGGCGATCGCCCGCATCGAGGAGATCCGGGCGGTCCGGAGCGACCTGCCGGGCGATCGCGCCACGGGCCCCGGTCCGGAGGTGCGGGGGGCGGTCACCTTCAGCGGCCTCGACTTCTCCTACCCGGACGCCGCCTGCCCCGCGCGGCCCGTCCTGCGCCGCATCGACCTCGACGTCCCGGCCGGCACGACCCTCGGCGTCGTCGGCCGGGTCGGGTCCGGAAAGTCCACTCTCGTGCAGCTGCTGGCGGCCGTCTACCCGGTCCCCGACGGAGCGATCCGGATCGACGGCCACGATCTGAACCGCATCCCGACGGACGTCCTGCGCTCGCAGATCGCGGTTGTGCCGCAGGAGACCTTCCTGTTCTCGCGGACGATCGCCGAGAACATCGCCCTCCGCTCCCCCGGCGCGCCGCGGGAACGCATCGAGGCGGTCGCCGGCGTGGCCCAGATCACCCGCGACCTCCAGGACCTGCCCCGCGGCCTCGACACGCTGGTTGGCGAGCGCGGCGTCACGCTGTCCGGGGGGCAGCGCCAGCGGGTGGCCCTGGCGCGCGCCCTGCTTCTCGATCCCCGCATCCTGATCCTGGACGACGCCTTGAGCAGCATCGACGCCGACACCGAGGAGGCGATCCTGGCCGGCCTCCGGGAGTTCATGCGCCGCCGCACGACGTTCCTGGTGTCGCACCGCGTCTCGACCGTCCTGGGGGCCGACCGCATCGTCGTCCTGGACGACGGGCGGGTGGCCGAGCACGGCACCGCCGCCGAGCTTCTGGCGCGGGACGGCCTGTTCGCCCGCATGCACCGCCAGCAGCAGATCGAAAAGGAGCTGGAGACCCTGTGACCCCCGCCGGCCCCCACGAGGAAGAGGTTCTCGGAAAGGCGTACGACGCCCGACTGGTGCGGCGCATGGCGGAACACGTCGCGCCTCAGTCGCGCCTGATAGCCCTGTCGGTCGTCCTCATGTTCGTGGTGATGGGAGCGCAGCTCCTGCAGCCCTACCTCATCAAGGTCCTGATCGACGACCACATCCTCGCGGCCAGGCCCCGGGGCGTGGCCCTTTTGGCCGTGGCCTACCTCCTGGCCCTGGCGGTCGAGCTCCTGGCGCGCTACGGGCAGCTCTACTCGATGGAGCTCACGGGCCAGAACGTCATCCGGCACCTGCGCGACCGCGTCTTCCGCCACGTGCTGTCGCTCGACTCGGCGTTCTTCGACCGCTACGCGGTCGGGCGCCTGATGACCCGCGTGACGACCGACATCGAAGCGCTCGCCGATCTGTTCTCCTCGGGCGTCGTGACCCTTCTGGGGGACAGCGTGAAGCTCGTCGCGATCGTGGCTCTCCTCTGGTGGCTGAACTGGCGCCTGGCCTGCGTCGCCTTAGCGATCTGCCCGGTCCTGTTCCTCCTTTCGGTACTGTTCCGCGGACGCATACGCCAGGCGTACCGTGACGTGCGCCGCCGCATCGCCCGGATGAACGCCTACCTGCAGGAGTCGATCTCGGGGGTCCTTCTGGTGCAGCTTTTCCGTCGCGAGGCGCTGAGCCGCCGCGAATTCGCCGACATCAACGCCGACCACCGTGACGCGGACCTGCGGTCGGTCGTGTACGAGTCGGCGTTCTCGGCCGTCATCGAGCTGGTCGGCACCGTGGCCGCCGCGCTGATCCTCTGGTACGGCGGCGGGCAGATCCTGCGCGGAGCGCTGACCTTCGGCACTCTGGTCGCCTTCCTCGAGTACACCGCGCGCTTCTTCGGGCCCATTCGGGATCTCTCGGGCTTCTACGCCCTCCTGCAGTCGGCCATGGCCTCGCTGGAGAGGATCTTCGACCTTCTGGACGAGCGGCCGGCGATCGCCGCGCCCGCGGCGGACGCCTCCGTGCCGGGAAGGGCGCGCGGACGCATCGAATTCGAGGACGTGCGTTTCGCCTACCGGACGGACCAGGAAGTCCTGCACGGCGTCAGCCTGCGGGTCGATCCCGGCGAGCGGGTGGCGATCGTCGGCGCCACGGGTTCGGGAAAGACGACCCTCATCAAGCTCCTCATCCGGCTGTACGACCCCACTTCGGGCTCCATCCGCGTCGACGGCCGGGACATCCGTTCCCTCCCTCTGTCGTACCTGCGGCGCCAGGTCGGCGTGGTCCTGCAGGACCACTTCCTGTTCACGGGCAGCGTCGCGTTCAATATCGCCTTCGCCGATCCGGCGCTGTCACATGAAAAAATCGAGGCGGCTGCCCGGGCGGTGCACGCCGACGGGTTCATCGGCCGCCTCCCAGGAGGCTATGCGGCGCCGGTGCGCGAGCGCGGCGGCAACCTGTCGGTGGGCCAGAAGCAGCTCCTGTCCTTCGCGCGCGCCCTGGCCTTCGACCCCGCGATCCTGGTGCTGGACGAGGCGACGTCGAACGTGGACACCGAGACCGAGATGCGGATCCAGGACGCGCTCCTGCGGCTGATGAGAGGGCGCACCTCCCTGGTCATCGCGCACCGGCTGTCCACCATCGTCGGGGCCGACCGCATCCTGGTCATGCACCACGGCCGGATCGTCGAGGAAGGGACGCACCGCGCCCTGCTCGACCGGGGAGGCATCTACCACCGGCTGTATCAGCTGCAGTTCGATCAGGAAGTGAAGGCGTCAGGGCCGGCGCCTCTCGCCTCGCCAGAGGTAGCGTCCTAGGTCGATCCGACCAGCGCGGGAGACGGAGACCCCATCGCGCCTCAGGGCCGCAGCCTGCCGGCCGGCCTCGGCGCCAGCCGGGCCGCCGCGGGCGCTGATCTCTCCCTGCGCGTTGATCACGCGTTGCCAGGGAACCCGCCGCCCGCCGATGCGCGTTTCGCCGGGGAGGGCGCGCAGCGCCCAGCCGACGGTGCGCGCCCCGCGGTACAGACCGGCCAGGCGCGCGATCTGGCCGTAGGTGGCAACCCGGCCGCGCGGGACGCGCGCCACCACCCGCCACACTTTCAGGAAGACCGTGTCGTCGCCCACGCCCGGAGACTGTTTCACCGGTGCCGGTGCTCCTGGTCAGCCCGGGGCGCATGCTAGCATACGCCGCGATGGCGACCGCCCGAGGTGATCGCGGCCTCACCGACGTCCCCGGCTTCCGTGTCGGCCACGCCAGCGACCCCCGCGGACTCACCGGCTGCACGGTGATCCTGTGCGGCGACGGAGCGGTGCCCGGGATCGACGTGCGCGGCCTGGCCACGGGCCTGCGCGATCCGGGCCCCTGCGATCCGGGCCACCTGGTTCCGGCGATCCACGCCTTGCTTCTGTCCGGGGGCAGCGCCTACGGCCTCGATGCGGCGGCCGGGGTCATGACCTACCTGGAAGAACGCCGCATCGGCTTCCGCCTGCGACAGGCGGTGGTGCCGATCGTGCCGGCCGCGATCCTGTTCGACCTGTCGGTCGGCGATCACCGCGCCCGTCCCACCCCGTCGATGGCCCGGAGGGCCTGCCTGAACGCCTCGAGCCTCGCCGTGCCGCAGGGAAACGTCGGGGCGGGCACCGGCGCCACGGTCGGCAAGCTCCACGGGATGGCGCGCGCCATGAAAGCCGGCCTGGGCTCGGCGTCGGCGCGCCGGGGGCCGCTGGTCGTGGGGGCCCTCGCCGTCGTGAACGCCTGGGGCGACGTGATGGATCCGTCCACCGGCCGCATCCTGGCCGGCCTGCGCGACGCGCCGCGCGGCACCCTCAGGGTCGGCGCGGCCGCCGTCCTGAAGGGCGGCGGCCCGCCCCGCGGGTTCCGCCGGCGGGGCTCCGTCCCGTCCTCGACGACGCTTGGAGTCGTGGCGACCAACGCCCGCCTGACGAAAGTCGACGCGACGGCGGTCGCGCGCCTGGCGCAGGTCGCCTACGCGCGCTGCATCTCGCCGGTCGGCACGCGGTACGACGGTGACGTGATCTTCTGCCTGTCGCGCGGCTCCGTGCGGGCCGACTCGCTGCGGGTGGGAATGCTGGCGATCGACGCGATGCAGGAGGCGATCATCGGCGCGGCGCTGGCCGCGCGGGGAGTCGCGGGGCTCCCCGCGGCGCGCGACCTGGACGACATCTAGTCCAGCTCGAACAGGTCGCGCCAGTCCACATCCTCCTGCAGGGGCTTCATCTGCCGCTTGTCCAGAAGGAAGTTGCCCATGACGAGGTGGTCCATGTTGGTGCGCATGAAGCAAAGGTAGGCGTCGTGAGGGGTGCACACGATCGGCTCCCCCCGGACGTTGAACGAGGTGTTGATGATCACGGGGCAGCCCGTGAGACGATCGAACTCCCGAATCAGATCGTAGTAGAGGGAGTTCTCCTCGCGCGCGATCGTCTGGATGCGCGCGGAGCCGTCGATGTGGGTCACCGAGGGGATCACGCGCTTCTCCGGGCGGACCTGGGCGACCAGGAGCATGTAGGGACTCGGCGTGTCGAGGTCGAAATACTCGTTGACGCGTTCCAGGAGGACCGACGGGGCGAACGGGCGGAAACTTTCGCGGAACTTGATCTTCAGGTTCACCGTGTCCTTGTTCTTCGGGTTGCGGGCGTCGGCGAGGATGCTGCGGTTGCCGAGGGCGCGCGGTCCGAATTCCATTCTCCCCTGGAACCATCCGACGACCTGCTGCTGGTCGATGAGATGCGCCGTTCTCTCAAGCAGCTCCGACCTCGCGCATTCCCGAAAGGCGATGCCGTTCGCGGTCAGGTACTCCCGAATTTCCTGGTCCGTGTACTCCGGGCCCAGGTAGGCGTGTTTCCACGCATGCGTGCGCGGCGCATTCAGAAGAGTGTGCTGAATGTAGGCAGCGACCCCAACGGCCCCTCCGGCATCCCCTGCGGCCGGCTGGATGAAGATGTCCTCGAACGGACACTCTCTGAGGATGCGTCCGTTCGCAACACAGTTCAGCGCCACGCCGCCCGCCATGCAGAGGTTTTTCTGCCCCGTCGTCCTGGCGAGATGATTCGCCATCTTGAGCATCACGATCTCGGTCGCCTTCTGGACGCTGGCAGCGATGTCCTTGTGCCTCTGGTCCAGCGTTCCTTCCGGATCGCGGACGGGGCCACCGAAGAGGTCGCTGAAGCGTCCGTTGGTCATCGTCAGCCCGTGCGCGTAGCTGAAGTATTTCATGTTCATCTTGAAGGACCCATCCTCTTTGACATCGAGGAGGTCCTTCATGATGAGATCGAAATACCTCGGCTGTCCGTAGGGCGCCAGCCCCATCACCTTGTATTCCGCGCTGTTCACCTTGAACCCGAGGTAGTAGGTGAAAGCGGAGTACAGCAGGCCGAGCGAGTGCGGGAAGCGCAGCTCGAAAAAGAGGTCCACCTGCCTGTCCCTCCCGACGCCGTATGTGGCGGTGGACCACTCGCCGACGCCGTCCACGGTCAGAATGGCGGCTTCCTTGAAAGGTGACACAAGGAACGCGCTGGCGGCATGGGACTGGTGGTGCTCTCCGAACAGGATTTCCCCCTGGTAGTCGAGCTCGCGGCGGATGCGGTCCTTCACCCACAGCTTCTGGCGCAGCCAGACGGGCATCGCCTTGTGAAAGGACCGGAAGGACTTCGGGAACGTCGCCAGGTACGTGTACAGCATGCGCTCCAGCTTGACCAGCGGTTTGTCGTAGAATCCGACGTAGTCCAGGTCGTGCGGGCGTATCCCCCCCGCCTTGAGGCAGTATCGGATGGCGTGCAGCGGGAACTCCTGGTCGTGCTTCTTGCGGGTGAAGCGTTCCTCTTGAGCCGCGGCGACGATTTCGCCGTCGCGCATCAGACTCGCGGCCGCATCGTGGTAGTAGCACGAGATGCCCAGGATATTCATGGGAGCGGCGTCAGAAGAGGTGCCGGGCCTCCTCGAGGCTCAGATTGGTCCTGCCCTTGGGGACCCAGACGCTGTCTCGGTCCCGGAGCCTCCTGTCGAGAGGATCGCCGGACAGCAGGCGGAACAGCGGCGCCATGAGCCCCATCACAAGGAAGTAGATGATCGAGAGGATGAGAAAGGTCTGAACCCGGCCGAGAGCGTGTGCGAACGCCATCCAGGCGGCGTACAGTGCCCGGAAGAGTGGCTTCATCAGAACAGTGTGTAGATGAACGGAGCGAGCGCGGAGCCTTCTGTGAAGACGATCAGGAGCCCGAGGAGCAGGAGAAGAGCCACGATGGGGCCCAACCACCACTTCTTCCGCACCTTCATGAACGCCCAGAACTCCGCAACCAGTCCGAGCCTCGAGGCGATCCGCTGTGATACTCTCATTTCTCCGCATCCCCCGGGATGCAGCTCGTGCCGGCTTCCGGGGCGGGCGGACGCCGGACGTCTCCCCCTGTGAGTTGATGGGCAAATGTACCGGGTGATTCCTCCTCTGTCAAGGTCACATTCTGGCGCCGGCTTCCGCCGGGGTCAGCGCGGTCGTGCAGTCCGGCTGCCTTCGTTGGCATGACCGCTGCGGACGCCTTCCAGGACTTGAAAATGCGAACCCACGTGCATGGGCTGCAAGGGGCGCTCAAAGATTTTGCGGCCCTCTTGATCGGCCTGACGGCGGCCTTCGTCCTGGCGGAGATCGCCCTGTCCTGGCTGGTGCCTCCGCCGCTGCGCTACATTTACCCGCAGCCCATGCATCAACGGGACCAGGAGGTCGATCTCCTCACTCGGATGGCCCCACTGCTGTCCCCGGATGTCGTCTCCCGTTTCATCGCCCTCGCCGAAAGGCTCGGGATCGAGCATTTCGATATCACCTGGGACGGCCACATTAACGCCCGCACCCACCGCCTGATCGCAGAATCGCTCTACCAGAGGCTGGCGCCC
>JACOUZ010000077.1 GCA_016177515.1 Acidobacteriota bacterium | reverse complement strand
GCGGCCGGCGTGAAGACGGCCGAAACCCGGTCGGCCAGCCGCTCGATCGGCGCGCGCGAGGCGCGGGCGCGCGCGAGCAGCCGGGCGACGCGCGCCGACGTCCGATCGGCGCCGACGGCGGTGGCCCGCACCAGGAAAGCGCCGTCGACGCTCGTCGTGCCGGCCAGAACGGGGCTGCCCGCCGCTTTTCTCCGCGGCGCCGGCTCCCCCGTCAGGGACGACTCGTCCACGAAGCCTTCCCCGTCCACGACCTCCCCGTCGACGGAGATCCTGCCCCCGGGCGCGATCCGGACCAGGTCGGAGACACGCACCTCCTCGATCGGCAGGTCGCGCGCGGCGCCCGCGCGCAGCACGCAGGCGCTCTCCGGACCGGCCGACAGGAGGGCCCCCATCGACGTCGCGGCGTCCGTGCGGGCCCGCGCTTCCAGGTAGCGCCCGAGAGTGACGAGGACGAGCGTCATGCAGGCGGTTTCGTAGTACACGGCGCCCCGGCCCCGCAGCGTGGCGAGGGCGCTGATCCCGAACGCCGCCAGCGCCCCGAGCGTGATGAGCGCGTCCACGCCCGCGCCGCGCGAGCGGAGGCGGCGCCAGGCGCCCTCGGCGATCGGCCAGCCCAGGAGGAGCAGCACGGGAAGGGAGAACAGCATCAGAGCGTGGCGGAACAGCCCCGCCATGCCGGCCGCGAACGGATCCGCCGGCGACGGGCCGCCGGCGAGCGGATCGCCGGCGTACAGCACCATGCCGAGCATCATGACGTTCATGGAGAGAAAGGCCGCCAGCCCGAGGCGCGCCAGGATGAACGTCGGCTGGGAGCGCTCGCCGCGCGCCCCGGTGATCTGGTTGACGAGGGCGCAGCCGTAGCAGCAGAAGAGCGCCCCTTCGGCCGGCGGGTCCGCGCCCGCGCGCGGCGGCGGGGAACGCCGCGCCCGCGCGCGGATCGGAAAGCCGCACTGGACGCAACGGTCCGCCGGGCGCTCCGCGCTCATCGCGTCAGCCATGCCTTGAGGTCCGGGAGGTAAAACCGGAGCATGTAAACGAATCCCCACAGGGCGAACGCCAGGTAGAGGAGGGTCAGCCACCACGGAAAGCGGCTGCCCTGGTAGGTGGGGGGCTCCACGGGACGCGCGGGCGGGGTCCCCTCGGGGCGATCTCCGGGAAGGGGCTTCAGGCTCATGGCGCTCCCGCGGCCGCCGTTCCCCGGGGGCCGCGCTCCGCCGCCTCCAGGCGCTCGAGCTCGGACTCGGTGTCGAGCAGCCGGTACTTCGGCTCCTCGATGTCGTGGTAGTGGCCGCGCAGGTACGCCCAGGCCGCGAGGCACAGGAAGCCGAGGGTGATGATGAAGTAGCTGAACACGGTGGCGAAGGCGAATCCCGGCATGTCGCCCCGGCCGGCCGTCTGGATGAACTCGTAGATCTTGAAGGCGAACGTCGTTCCTCCGCCCACAACCGCGGCGCCGACCGCCCAGGTGACCGCAATGCGCCAGCGGGCGCTCACGGCGCTTCTCCGGGCACCGCGGCGGCCACGGCGCCCTCCGCGGGATCCGGGGTCATGGCGGCCGCGGCGCCCTCCGCAGGACCCGGCGCCGCGGTGACCTCGGGCAGGAGCGGTGCGTCCGGCTGCTCGGCCCAGCTCCCCAGCCACTGGACGTAGGCGACGATCGCCAGGCCGCGGGCGTTCGGCTGCGGCACGCCGTCCGGCGCGGCGGGAGGGTCGAAGAACCACTTGAACGACGGCATGACCGACGACGGCACGACGTCGCGCGGCTCGAAGAAGTGGGCCACGTGCCAGTCGTTGCTGTGCTTCCCCGCCGAGCGGATCAGGTCCGGCCCGACGCGCCTCGTCCCGAACATCTGCGGCAACTGCAGCACGTTCTGGTACTCGCCCGGGTACGACACCGCGCCGAACCGCCGATCCTCGTTCGAGACGGGGCGGACGAACTGCGAGTGACAGTGCCAGCAGGCCTCGGCGCGGTACGTCTCGATGCCGATCTGGAGGGCGCGGGCGTAGGCCTCGGGCGTCGGCGCCCCGAAGTGCCGCCTGAACGCGTCCGGGTAGCGCGCCGCCAGGTCCTCGAACTCGGGCGGCACCTGGCGGGCAATCTCGTCGAGGCGCTGCATCGGCAGGCCGCGCAGCACCTGATACGGCAGCCAGGCCTCGACGGCCACGGCCGCCCCGAAGAAGGCCAGGCCGGCGACCAGCAGGATCGTGCCGAACCGCTCGAGCGGGTTCATCGCGACCGGCTCCTCATCACGCCGCCGCGGCCGCGACGCTCACCGCCTCGGGGGCCGGCGAGCTCCGCGCCGTGAGCCACAGGTTGACGAAGAACAGGATCTGGCCCAGGAGGATGGCGAATCCCGAGATGGCGCGCGCCGTCCAGAACGGGGCCGAGGCGCGCAGCGTCGCCTCCCAGGGGGCCAGGTCGCGCCACAGGTAGCCCTGCACCAGACCGGCCGCCACCAGGTCGATCACCATGAAGGAGGTGCCCACGGTCGTCAGCCAGTAATGCCAGCGGTTCAGCCGCACCGAGTGCCATGGCCGGCCGACCAGGCGCGGCCACAGCTCGGTGACGATGCCGAAGATCCAGAAGCCGAACACGCCGAACATCACGAGGTGGGCGTGGCCGACGACCCAGTCGGTGAAGTGCACGATGGTCTGCACCGTCAGGAGCGTCTGGTAGGCGCACTGGATGCAGGTGATCACGTAGAAGATGATGCCGGTATAGATCCAGCGCAGCGGAAGGCTCTGCACCAGCGCCCCCGCCTGTCCGCGCAGCGTCGCCAGGAAATTGATGAACACCGTCGTGACCACGATCTCGACGCCGATCGTGGCCACCACGGCGCCGTACTGTGCGAACATCGGGATCGGGCTCCACAGGTAGTGGTGCACGCCGTTCAGCGGGTAGAAGAAGGCCAGGCCCCAGAAGCCGATCAGGCTGACCGCGTGGCTCCAGATCGGGCGCTTCATGATCACCGGGACGAAGTAATAGAGAAGTCCCCATCCCAGAGGGGTCACGAACAGCCCGACCAGATCGTGGATGAACAGCCCGCTGACCGCGGCGCCGCTCGCCCCCGGCAGGTAGAACTGCGGCACGTAGTTTCCCATCAGATAGATCAGCGGCGTCCACACCAATCCGGCGGTGAAGTACCATAGGGCCACGTACAGCGGCTTGCGGCCGCTCTTCACGATGGGCGCCAGGAAATTGATCGCCACGGCGATGAGCCCGACCATGACGACCGGGTCGACGAAGATCGGCGTCTCGCCCCATTCGATCGCCTGCGCGTGGCCCGCCAGGATGCCGATGCCCGTGGCGGCGAGCACCACCTGCCAGGCCCAGAAGATGAACCAGCTCAGGCCGGGCGACAGGACCGGCCGGCCGGTGATGCGCGGGACGGCCCAGTGCAGCCCCGCCAGGAACACGTTGGCGATGAACCCGTACGCCAGGATGTTGGTGTGCACCATGCGGACGCGGCCGGGCGACAGCCACTCGATCCCGGGAAACCAGTAGCTCTGCATGAACTGGAAGGCAAAGGCCAGACCGGTCAGAAGCCCGATCAGGAGGGCCGCGAGCCCCGCGACGATGTGGGCCAGGACCAGCCGCCTCAGGACGTGATCGAAGTCTCCTTCCTTCCCTCGAGCGTCCGCCACGGCCATCGCTCAGTCTCCCGTGCGTTGCGGGTCCGCGCCGGCGCGGCGGACGGACGGAATGGCGTTCGGCCCTCGCCAGCGGCGGTCGGCGAGGCTCTTGACGTAATAGGACAGGGCCCACAGGTCCTTTTCCTCGAGCCCGTCCTTCCAGGTCGGCATGGCGGTGCCGCCGATGCCGGAAGCGATGGTGAGGTAGAGGTCGCCGACCCCCGACCCGTTTTTCAGCCGGTTGACCGGGAAGTCGGTGGGCTGGAGCGGCCGGTCCCAGGCGTCGGTCACCATCTCCGGCCGCCCGGCGTTCGATCGCAGCGTCACGGGATCCGATTTTTCGGCGGCGACCATCCGATCGACTTCCTCCTGGCTGGCGTAGGCGGCGTGGCACTGCCAGCAGGTGGCGACCACGTGATACACCACCCTGCCGCGCTCGATCGCCGACCGGATCTCCCCGTCGCCGCGGCCTCCGTAGGGATCCTCGGACACCGCCACAGGCGCGCCCGGGCGCTGCGCGGTCCAGGCCGGGCTCAGGGTCTTGAGATACGCCACGACGGCGCGCCTCTCCCCTTCGGAGAGCAGCGCCCAGGAAGGCATCGAGGACCCCGGAAGGCCGCGTAAAAGCGTGCGCATCAGGTCCTCGTCGCGCGGCAGCTGCCCGGAGGGCACGCCGGCGAACTTGAAGAGGCCGCTGGTGAAGTCGCGCGGCTTCGGATCGAGGAAGCGGGCGGCCGGCCCCTGGCCGTCCCCCTTCTCACCGTGGCAGCCGGCGCAGTACTCGGCGTAGACCCGGGCGCCACGGGCTTCGGGTTGCGACTCGACGCCGCGCCCTGCGAGCGCCTCCGACGGCCGAAGGGGCGCGTCCGCGGGGACGAAGGGCGCCACGCCGCAACTCCAGGCCGCGGCCCCGAGACACGGGGCCAGCGCGAAGAGCAGTCGCGCCCTCACGATGTCAGGTGGTATCCGCTCAGCGCCTTCATGTAGCTGACGCGTTCGAAGGCGGTCGGGTTGGCGCAAGAGCGCTGGCTCATGCTCCCCTTCATCTGCGCGACGGACGCGTACTCGTGCTCCGCCATGAAGCGCTCCATCCCGTCGCGCACGGTCGTCAGGTGACCGATGCCGTGGCGCAGCAGGGCGGAGCATAGCATGGCGACGTCGGCTCCCGCCATCAGGATCTTGAGCGCGTCCTCGTGGGTGTGCACGCCGCCTGTTGCCGCCAGGGCGCAGGCCATGTCGCCGAGGGCGCTGAAGCAGGGCCCGATCTTGACCGCCAGCGGCAGGCGCACGCCGCCCCTCACCTGGCGCACCACCTCGAGGTAGCGCTCGGGGCCGAAGCGGAACGACGGCGGCTCGGGCAGGTACGTCAGGGCCTCCGCGTATGAATGGGTGCCATCTCCTGGGACAGCGGCGAAGCGGACGGAACGAGAGGGCTCTCGAGGGCCAGGCCCAGGTACTCCGTCCGCAGATCCATCACCGTCTCCCCCGCGCGGTGGCCGCGTCCGCCCCCGCGGCGGCGTCCGCCCCGGCGCCGCCCGCGGCCGTTCCGGCGCCGCCCGTGGCCGTTCCGGCGCCGGCCTGCGCCATCTCCTGCAGGCGCTTCCAGCGCTCGTCGACATCGCGCTGCGCCAGATCCAGGAGCCGGCGCGCCTCGTCCGGGTGGGTGGCGGCCAGGACCCGGTAGCGCGTCTCCCGGTAGACGTAGTCCTTCAGGGGGATCTTCGGCGGCCGCGAGTCGAGGTGGAGGGGCTGAACCCCCTTGCCGGCCTCCGCGGGGTGGTAGCGCAGGAGGGGCCAGTAGCCGCTTAGCACCGCCAGCTTCTGCTGCTGCATCCCCAGCCGCATGTTGATCCCGTGCGCGATGCAATGGCTGTAGGCGACGATCAGGGACGGCCCGGGATATGCCTCGGCTTCGAGGAACGCCTTGACCGTGTGGGCGTCCGACGCCCCCATCGCCACGCGCGCCACGTACACCTGGCCGTACTGGAGCGCCAGCGCCACCAGGTCCTTGCGCGGCGCCGCCTTGCCGGCGGCGGCGAACTTGGCCACCGCGGCCCGCGGCGTCGCCTTCGACGCCTGCCCGCCGGTGTTCGAGTAGACCTCCGTGTCGAGGACCAGGACGTTGACGTCCCGGCCGCTGCTCAGGACGTGGTCCAGCCCGCCGAAGCCGATGTCGTAGGCCCAGCCGTCGCCGCCGACGATCCAGACGCTGCGCTTCACCAGATCGCCGGCGAGATCGTCGAGGAGGCGGGCCTCCGGCTCGTCGAGGTTGCGCAGGCGCCGGCGCAGCTCGCGCACCCGCTCGCGCTGCGCCGCGATCCCCGCCTCGCCCGACTGATCGGCGCCGGCGAGGGCGGCGGCGAGATCGACGCCGATCCGATCCTTCAGGCGCACCAGGAGCAGGGTCGCCCGGTCGCGGCGCGCGTCGAGGCTGAGCCGGAAGCCGAGCCCGAACTCGGCGTTGTCCTCGAACAGCGAATTCGACCAGGCGGGGCCGCGGCCGTCCCGGTTGGCGGTCCACGGCGTGGTCGGCAGATTGCCGCCGTAGATCGACGAGCAGCCTGTGGCGTTGGCCACCAGCAGCCGGTCGCCGAACAACTGGGTCATCAGCTTGACGTAGGGCGTCTCGCCGCACCCGGTGCAGGCGCCCGAATACTCGAACAGCGGCTCGAGGAGCTGCGACCCCTTGACGGTGTCGGCGTGCACCGCGATCCGGTCCGCTTCCGGCAGGCCGAGGAAGAAGTCGAGGTTGGCGCGCTCCGGCTCGCGCAGGGGGGGCTGCGGCACCATGTTGATCGC
>JACOUZ010000076.1 GCA_016177515.1 Acidobacteriota bacterium | reverse complement strand
CCCTGCACCACGCCGCAGTGCCCGTGGTCGGTGTACTCGCAAAGGCAGACGTCGGCGACCACCAGCATCCCCTGGGCCTCTTTCTTGATGGCGGAGGCCGCCTCCTGCACGATGCCGTGCGGGTCGTAGGCGCCCGTGGCCTTCGCGTCCTTCGCCGGCGGGATGCCGAACAGGATGACCGCCGGCACCCCGAGCGAGCGCGCCTCCTGCGCCTCCGCCACCGCCTCGTCCACGGACAGGTTGAACTGCCCGGGCATCGATCCGATCTCCTGCCGAACCCTCTTCCCGGGACAGACGAACAGCGGCAGGACGAGGTCCCCGGCGGTCAGATCGGTCTCGCGCACCAGCGACCGGATCGAATCGGTGCGCCGCAGGCGTCTCGGGCGCTGCGCGGGGAAGCCCATCAGGCCGTCCCCCCGGGCGTCCACACGGCGCCGGCCGCGCGCCCCTCAGTCATCCTCGTCCCCTTCGTGGAAGAAGTAGGCGGCGCAGAAGGAACTGCAGAAGATCCGTCCGCTCCGCATGAATTTGTGCTCGTCGCAGATCATCTTGTGGCAGATGGGACATTTGTGCAGGTACGCTTCGTCCTCGCCGACGGAACATTCCTTGCATTGCTCCACTGCCGCTTCCCTCGGAGGCCGGGCGGATTATAGGTCACCGGCGGAAGGAGAATCCACTTCCTCCCGTCGCGCCGTGGAGACGTCCCCGGATTCGAGCGGCAGGCAAGACCGGGCCGCCTGCGGCCGGTGATGGCACCCCGCCGAGTTGCAGCAACGAGGGGAACAGCAGGTGCGGAGCGGTGAGAGGCATGCCCAGAGGCAGGTGGCGGGCCGCAGCGCGGTGCGGCGATTTCGAGCCGCGCCATGCGGAAAAGCAGGCCTGGGGTACCCCTCGCGAGCGAGCCATGAGCCGCACCGCGCTGCGGCGCGCCACCGGATACTGCGGATAGCTCAGGCCGCGCCGCAGTTGACAGGACATGCGGCCTTCCCTAGAATCAATCCTCACGTCGCAAGGCGGTGTAGCTCAGATGGTTAGAGCACGCGGCTCATATCCGCGGAGTCCGGGGTTCGAATCCCTGCACCGCTACCAGATATCCTTGGCCCCTGGCTGAATTCCTGCCGCCTGCAGGCTTCCTGGCCGGTGACGGGAGGCCGCCCTATGATTGGGATCCGATGAGAAACGTCTCCGGCACCGTCGAGCGCCAGGCCCGCCGGACCATCGCCCGCTACGACATGCTGCGCCCCGGAGAGCGGGTGCTGGTGGCGGTGTCGGGCGGCCCCGACTCGACGGCGCTTTTGTCGGTCCTGTGCCGGCTGGCGCCCGAGATGAAGCTCGACCTGCACGTCGCGCACCTGGATCACGGCTGGCGCGGCCGTGCCTCGGCCCGGGACGCCGAGTTCGTGCGGCGCATGGCGACCCGCCTGCGCCTCCCCGTGACGGTCGGCCACCTGGGACCGAGGGCCTGGCAGGCGCGGGAGGGGCGGCAGTCGTCGCGCGAGGCGCGGGCCCGCGAGCTGCGCCAGAGCTTCCTGCTCGAGACGGCGCGCGAGATCGGGGCCCAGAAGGTGGCGCTCGGCCACACGCGCGACGACCAGGCGGAAAGCCTCCTGCTGCGCCTCCTGCGCGGCTCGGGCCCCAGGGGGCTCGCGGGGACCTATCCGGTCGTGGACGGGGTGATCATCCGGCCGCTCATCGACGTGAGGCGGCGCGACATCATGGCCTACCTGCGCGAGAGGCGGCTGTCGTACCGCGTGGACGCCACCAACCGCGATCGGACCCTGACGCGAAACCGCGTCCGCCGCAGCCTGATCCCGCTCCTGGAGCGCGAGTTCAACCCGAACGTCGTGGAGGCCCTGGCGCACGCCGCCGACCTCCTGCGCGACGAGGACGGCTTCCTGGGCGGGCTGGCCGCGAACAAGTACCGCGAGATCGCCTCGCGCCGCGGCGAGAGCGTCGTCCTGGAAGCGCGGGCCCTGCAGGAGCTGCCGGTGCCCATCAGGCGCCGCATCCTGAGGCTGGCCCTCGCCGAGGCCCGCGGCGACCTGCGGCGGATCGCCCTGCAGCACGTCGAGAGATCGCTGAGCCTGCTCGAGGAGAGGCGCCGGCGCGGACGCGTGTCCCTCCCCGGCGGCACGGCGGTGGACATGCAGGGGGACCAGATGCGCATCGCCCGGCGCGCGGCGGAAGGCGGGGAGCCGGCCGCCGCCGGCACGTCCCCCCGCGAAGCGCTCTGCCCGGTGCCCGGCGAGGTGGTCCTGCCCGGGTTCGACCTGCGTCTCAAGGCCACGGTGGTGCCGCGCGAGCAGGTGCCGGCCGACCTCAGGTCCTTCGGCCGGGAGCGCGCCTTCCTGGACGCCGATCTGCTGCCCGGACCGCTTCTGATCCGGCCGCGCCGTCCGGGCGATCGCTTCGTGCCTCTCGGGGCGCCGGGAACACGCAAGGTCAAGTCGTTCCTCATCGACCGCAAGGTGCCGGTGGACGAGCGCGGCCGCATTCCCCTCGTGCTTTCGGGCGACCGCATCGCCTGGGTGATGGATCACGAGATCGACGATCGATTCAAGATCACCGACGCGACCAGGCGGGTCCTGGTCCTGGAGAAGACATCCCGATGAAGCTGTCGCGTGAAATCCTGCGTTCCGAAGCCGAGATCGCCGAGCGCGTCCAGCAGATCGGCAGGGAAATCACCGAGACCTACGCCGGCCAGGAGATCTCCGTCCTCGGCGTCCTCAAGGGCGCCTTCGTCTTCCTGGCCGACCTGACGCGCCAGATCCGGCTGCCGATGGAGGTCGGCTTCGTCGAGAGCGTCGCCTCCCGCCGCTCGGACAGCCTGACCGAGATCGTCTTCTCCACCTCCCTGCGGTTTTCCGCGTCGTTCCGGATCGAGGGGATGCACCTCCTGCTCGTGGAGGACATCCTCGACACCGGCGTGACCCTGGCCTACCTGTGCGAGCAGATCCAGCTCTACGGGCCCCGCTCGCTGCGGGTCTGCACGCTCCTGGACAAGCCCCACCGCCGCAAGGTCGATTTCAGCCCGGACTTCGTCGGCTTCAAGGTCCCCGATCGGCACGTGGTCGGGTACGGCCTGGACTACCAGGGAAAGTACAGGAACCTCCCGTTCCTGTCCTACGTCGAATAACCGCCGGCTCCGCGCCCTCGGCCCGGACGGTCCGTTCCAGGAACGGGCCGCGACCATTGATTGAAAGGCGGCCTGTTTCGGTCTATATTGAGGCCATGCAAAGGAGCCCAAGCCGTTGAACACGCTCTTGAAGAACATTGCCTTCTGGACCCTCATCATCCTAGCGGTCCTCTTCTTCTACAAGTTCCTGAGCGCCAACCGCCCGGACCAGGTCGAGGTCTCCTTCAGCCAGTTCATGGCCGACGTCGAGGCCGGGCGGGTGGCCAAGGTCACGATCACGGGCAATGAGATCGGCGGCGAGTACACCCAGACCGGCCCGGACGGCCTGCAGAAGCGGTTCACCACCTACGCCCCCGATTACGACGACCTGGTCAAGGACCTGCGCAAGTCGAACATCGCCATCGACGCGCGCAAGCCGAAGGACTCGTCCTACGTGGTCACCCTCCTGGGCTGGCTGCCTATCTTGTTGATGCTGGGCGTCTGGATCTTCTTCATGCGGCAGATGCAGAGCGGCGGGAACAAGGCCCTCTCCTTCGGCAAGTCCAAGGCCAAGCTCCTCGCCTCCCAGCAGAAGAAGGTCACGTTCAAGGACGTGGCCGGCGCCGATGAGGCAAAAGAGGAGCTTCAGGAAATCATCGAGTTCCTCCGCGAGCCGCAGAAATTCCAGAAGCTTGGCGGGCGCATTCCCAAGGGCGTGCTGCTCATG